>JAGXOB010000004.1 GCA_019894735.1 Promethearchaeota archaeon
TTCAACATATCCCGTTAAAATTTTTAGATCACTTTCATAATAGTACTTGTTGATAGAAATAGGACCTTCAAATTCAGCACTACTTAAATATACGAGAGATTTTGTATCTGTTGCAATGTGATTAATTGTTTTCAAGCCACTTTTAAAATTACTACCTAATATTCTTTCCAATTCCTCTTTACGGGATGGACGATGTAATCCTGTGGCGATCAAAATCCGTATACTCTTTTTTTGAATCCCGTAATCTGCCAATTCTTTTAAAAGACCGTCTAATATAAGATGAGTTGGAACGGGTCTCGTTGAGTCTGATGCAACTATACAAACAGATTTAATAGTTTTTCGAGTTTTTATAATTGATTCTAAAGAAAGGCCATCTACAGGATTTTTTATAGCATCTCTAATCGCATTAATTGGATTTTCAATCGCTTCTTGCTTTAAAGGGCGAATTACTGTCGTGTTCCAATTGGGATTAAGTTTTACATCAATTCCCTTTTTTCCGTAATCTAAATTCAATAAAATCGTGTGTTGATCTATTTTCTCTTTATCTATTAAGAATATTACACCTTTTTATTCATGTCGGTTATAGTAAGATTTACAGAGTGTTAAATGTGTTAGACTTATATCCCCAACTTTTTAGAATGTGCTCCGTATCGTTGATTAAATTATCAATAAACACTTTAATTGGTAAAATTTCGTCAATATGGCCAATCGCCATTGATGCTATAGGTGAATCTTTTAACTCGAGATGAAATATTTTTCTGTAATACTTTTCATCAAATATATCTTGATTTAAAATCTTTTGTTTCCAATTCTCTGAAGCAGGACTCTCTAAAGTAGCTACAATTGAGCTCCCTAAGCACACGGCATCTGCACCCATAGCTAGTGCTCCAAGAAAACCTCTAGCATCCCCTATACCTCCCGCAGCAATTATAGGAACATTAAGCAATCTTCGTGCCATCGTAATATTTACGAGTGTGGTATTTTGAATGGGATTCTTAAATCCAGTTCCTTCAAGGCCAACAAGAGTAATAGCATCAGCTCCCATCTTTTGAGCCGCCAAAGCGTGCTTAATGGTAACACATTTGTGGAACCAATAACAACCTGCATCTTTAATTTTACTTCCTAACCTAGGGGTTTGATACGCAGAAGTAGTAAAAACTTTTACTCCCATATCAATTGCTAGATCTAAAAAATCATAATAAGATTCTTCTATTCGTCCACTCCTTTTCTTCATGAGATACGGTGGTGTAATAGTAAAATTAACTCCAAAAGGTTTATCTGTTAATTTCATCATATTTTCTATTTCGTTTTGGAAAGCTTCAATTTTAGGATAATTAATTGCGGTAATAATACCTAATCCATCTGCGTTGGAAAAAGCACTAGCAAATTCTGCTCTCCCTATTACTGCAAATGCGCCCATTATTAGTGGAATTTTAACTCCGGTCATTTGGGTTATTTTAGTTTTCCAAATCATAGAATTTTTAACCCTATCTTTCAATAAAAATTTAAATTGAGGATAAAAAACAAATTTTTATTTTTTTTATTTTTTTACTCTTAATACAGTAATAAAAATTTCTAAAAAAGATTTTTTAATTATCTAAAACACCAATTTAATAGAAATGTGGATAGTGAAAATAAGTAATTTGTGGTATAAGTGCCGAAAATAATAAAAGATTTCTGGGCTTTAACAGATAACGGAATTGTTTTATTTTCAAAAGTATATGATCAGAAGGTGAACCCACAACTATTTGGCGCTTTAATGGGCGCATTAAACAAATTCGCTGAAGCGCTTTCTGACGGGGGTATTTCAAGTTTTGAAAAATCCGATCTTCGATATGTCATAATAAAACGAAGAAAATTTCTTTTCATTGGAAGTTCTTATACCAAAACAAAAGAGAAAAAAATTATTGATGAATTAATGCAAATCTCGGATACTTTTTTCAGAATTTACTCAAAAGAACTAGTAAATTGGAATAGCGATGTAAGTATTTTTTCCGATTTTGGTGTTTTTATCGATAAATCCTTAGAGAAATAATTTATTTATAATTATTATCTCGATTGTCAGTATAATGTGTTTATTATTTTAAATAACCGTAAAAAATTTAAGAATAAATAGATATAAAAAACATGAGAAAAATTTAATTGGTCATTAATCAAATGAATGATAATAATAGTAAAAATACTGAAAAAGAACCAATCGAAGCCCGAAACATTAAGGATTACGAAGACATTCTTAACAATAATAAATTACACTTATTTCCTACCACTGACTACAATAACCGCATAAAAAGTTTAGCCATTCCTCGATTTCTTGGTTCCTACCACATGAAAGAAGAAACAAATCCAAAGTACAAAACGGTTAACACCCTAATGAAAGGAGACCTCGAAGTAAGATATTCAAAAGCTCTAAGAAGCACACTAATCAACCCCGTAACGATTGCTTTGATAATAATAGCATTAGTATTCAATGTCTTGTGGTTCTTTTTTCTCTAATTCTAAATTTAAATAAATATAATATAAGCATTTTTCTTCATATTAAACGACACTGTCAATTAGAAAGTATATATGTTCTAAATAAATTTTAAAGAAATAAGATGTTTTACTACTTAAGCTAATTAATTTACTCTTTAAAATACAAGAGGTAATTCTATTGATCTACGATGTTATTATTATAGGCGGTGGTGTTACTGGTTGTTGCATTGCTCGAACTTTATCGAAATTTGATCTCAATATTGCTTTATTAGAAAAAGAAGCTGATATTGCATCAGGGACTACTAAAGCTAATTCGGGCGTAGTGCACGCAGGTTTTGGGGCACCAAGAGAATATTTAAAACGTGATATGTGCATTAAAGGGAATAAGCTGTATACTCAAGCTTTTGAAGAACTTAATTTTTCCTTTCAAAGAATTGGTTCTTTTGTGGTTGCGTTGGAAGATAATCAAATAAAGAAACTTGAAGAGCAGAGAAGACAAGGAGCCCAAGATGGAGTTCCGGGCTTGGAAGTAATCTTAGACAAGAAAAAAATTAAGTATATGGAACCAAATCTTACCGACGAAGTCGTTGGCGTTCTACACGCACCCACGGCAGGAATAGTTAGTCCTTATGGGATGACTTATGCACTCGCTGAGAACGCTGCAATGAATGGAGTAAAATTCTTCCGAAATCAAAGAGTAAGGAGAATTAAACGTCAAAACTATACCTTTACCATCAAAACAGAGGAGAAAGAATTTAAAGCCAGTAATGTTATTAATGCCGCTGGGGTATACGGAGCGAAGATTTCAAAAATGGTTGGCTTGGATTATTTCAACATAATGCCAAGAAAGGGAGAATACATACTTTTTGACAGAAACGCGATGCATCTAAATAAAATTTTATTTCCCATACCAACTAAAGTTTCTAAAGGTATTTTGGTTTGCCCAACCGTAAGTGGAAATACGTTTGTTGGACCAAACGCTCAAAATATAGATGATAAAAAAGATATAGCAACCACTGAAGCAGGATTGAAGGAAATCATAGAAGGAGGGAAAAAACTAGTTCCTAATTTACCTGTAAGAGCATCTATTAGGAACTTTGCGGGATTGAGAGCAGTCCCGGATACATATGATTTTATCATTGATAATACTGATGTTTACGGGTTTATTAATGTTGTTGGTATTTTATCCCCCGGTTTAACTTCGTGTTATGCAATTGCTGAGCGTGTTGTTGAGTTCTTAGAATTGTTGGGCGTCACTACAGATGTTAGAGAAGATTACAATCCAATTCGTCCAAAACCGGAAAAGTTCAAAAATTTTTCTAAAAAAGAATTAGATATAAAAATAAAGGAAGATCCGGCTTGGGGAAGAATTATTTGTAGATGTGAGACGATTCCAGAAAAAGAAATTCTGAATGCCATTCATTCTCCCGTCGGAGCAACCACATTGGATGGAATTAAATTTAGGTGTAGACCTGGTATGGGTAGATGCCAAGGTGGATTTTGTAGACCGAGATTAATTGAAATCCTCTCACGGGAATTGAACATACCCTATGAAGAAGTAGTTAAAATGGGAGAAGATACTAATTTTCTTGTCGCTAAAACGAAGGATGTTATTCTTCATAAAATAGGAGGAGGCATTGAAGAATGAAGAAATACAAAGCTGATGTCGTCGTTATTGGTGCGGGAGCTGGGGGGTTAGCCGCTGCTATTGAAGTCAAAAAGGCGAAATTTGACGTACTCATTATTGAAAGGGACAAAGAATTAGGAGGAATAACGTTACAGTGCATTCACAATGGATTTGGATTAAAAGAATTTGAAGAAGAATTAACAGGTCCTGAATACGCTCAGAGATTCATCAATCAAGTAATTGAATTAAAAATCCCTTATTTATTAGATTCTATGGTAATTGAAATTACTAAAGAAAAAAAAGTATACGCTGTCAATAACAAAGAAGGATTAATTGAAGTGGACGCAAAAGCAATTATCTTAGCTATGGGTTGCAGAGAGAAAACCAGAGGAGCGATTAATATACCTGGTTTCCGCCCTGCGGGCATTTATACTGCAGGACAAGCTCAAAGGTTCGTTAATATTGAAGGTTATTTACCAGGTAATACGTACGTAATCTTAGGGAGCGGAGATATCGGAATGATAATGGCTCGAAGATTAACTTGGGAGGGTTGTAAGGTTAAAGCAGTGGTAGAAATACAGCCATATGTAAGTGGTTTGCTCCGAAATCAAGTTCAATGTTTAGAAGACTACGATATACCTTTAATTACAAGCTATACAGTGACGAAAATTCATGGTAGAGAAAGAGTACAAGGAGTAACAATCTCAAAGGTTGATAGAACCTTTGATAGAATAATAGGTTCAGACAAATTCATCGAATGTGACACCCTATTATTGTCTGTTGGTTTAATTCCTGAAAATGAATTATCCTTCCAAGCAGGAGCTGAATTATCTAAAAATGGTGGTCCGATAGTGGATGAAAATTTAGAAACTACGATAGAAGGAATATTTGCGTGTGGAAATGTATTACAAGTTCATGATTTAGTAGACATGGTAACCACTGAAGCCAAAAGAGCTGGAAGGAACGCGGTAGAATATCTCAATTCGAGATATGGTAAAGAAGTAAAGAAGAGAGAATTAATTAAATGCTATCCCGGGGAAAATGTAAATTATGTAAAGCCTGACATCATCAATAAGCAAGATTTTTCCCAAGAGATATTCTTTACGTTTAGAGTTAAGTACCCTGATAGAAGGGTTCTTGTACAATTTAAAGACGAAAAGAATAATGTAATCTATAAAAAAAAGAAGATATATGTTATTCCCAGCGAGATGGTTGAATTAAACATAAATTTAGAAGAATCAAATATTAATCCGGATTGCCAATCGATAACAATAGAAGTGATACCCCGACCAGAGGTATTAATTGAGGAGGATTAGGCATTAAAGGAGGATATAAAAATGAGCGAAAGTAGTGCAAGCGTTGTAAAAGTTATAAGGTGTATTGTATGTCCTACTGGCTGCCAGATACAAGCCATTTCAAAGGGCTCAGATATTGTATTTGAAGGGTATACATGCAATAGAGGATTAGAATACGCACAACAAGAATATTTTGAACCCAAGAGAATTCTTACAACCACAATTAGAGTTGAAAATGGATTTCTTCCTTTGATCCCAGTGCGAACCAGTAAACCAATTCTCAAAGAAAAATTAAATGAAGCGTTAAACGAGATTGCAAAAACCCTAGTAAATGCACCAATAGAGATGGGGGAAATTTTAATAGAAAACATTCTCGGATTAGAAGCAAATGTAATTGCAAGCCGAAATTTACCCAAAAAATAAATTTTTTGAGTTGCATGGTGGAACTAGATCAGATCTATAGGGTGCATGAAAATTTATACATTGGAGCTTATTGGCCAAGGTTAAACTTTGAGAAGTTTAAAAAGATTGGTATAACAGCAATCGTAAACTTAATGGAAGATAGTTTTTACGATCCGACTCACTTAGGATTTAACTACCTCCATAAAGGTTTTCCAGACGATTGGTATCCACCTCATGATTATCTAAAAGCAATTTTATCCTTCATGGACCAACATATAAAAGGAGGAAAAGTTTTAGTTCACTGTGCAATGGGTATTTCTCGGAGTGGTGGCATTATTATAGCATGGATTTTAAAAGAAAATCCAAATTGGAGCTGGAACGATGCGTTAGAATATGTTAACAAATCGAGATTAGTATTTCCTGCTGTTGAGATAAAAGAATCAATTCTTGATTATTTTGAATCCATAGAGGGAATAAGAAGAGAAATTTAATATTTTATTAGTTAATTTTTGTATCGAATTCATAGCTAAAAACCATTTTTATATCTATTTTCCTATAGCACAAATTTATATTAATTTTCTAAGATTATTTAACTAGTATTTATTGTAAATAATGAACGAACTATGTCTGGCCAACATAAAGATCTTAAATCCCAGAGGATCGCGATATATTTTGATTGTATTTGCGGTTGCGTTTGTTCTATTTCAGCTTTTATAGGTATTTTTTTCTACACACAGCAAGAAGGAATTTTATACCCTACTAACTTCGTAATAGGACTTTCTTTTTGGATTGTTTATTTATTACTATCGCTATTCATAATAGGATTAGGATTATACACTTATTACCGAGAAAAAAGTTTTGACCCTGACGCAATCTCAAAAAAGAAGTTAAGAGCACCGATAGTAGGATAATTTTCAAATGTTCTCTTTAAACACTTCCTTTAAGCTTTTTGAATTTCAATTTTTCACATAACTTTTTAAAATCTGGCTAAGATCATTTAATAAAACTATTACTTCAAGATGATAAAGAAAGAGGAGATATTAAACTGCCTGAATTTGAAGAAGAAATATTAAGTCTACTAAGAAAAATTGACGAAAAACTCGATAAACTTTTAGGTACTAACAGTTCAAAAGCAGAATCGGTGAGATCCGCAACTCAAGCGGGGGACGAATATGTTAAACCTTCTATTCTTGTTGAAAAACAACAAGAAGAAGAAAAAGCAAAAGAAAAACCACCTATTGAAGGAAGAAGAGTCTGCCCAGCGTGTGGTGGAACATCTTTTAACACTGAAGAAGATAAATCTCAAGTGTTATTCCAACAAGCTGGGATAAAAATACACGCTAAAAAATATATCTGTAGAAATTGCGGAACGGAAGCCTGAAATTTATATCATTTTTCTTTTCTATTTCTATTTTTATGAAAGGAACACTTTTTCTATTTTATCTCTTAAGATGAATCTCATTTTTGTATTATTTACCGTTTGGAATGTTCTAGCGCTTCAAGTGGCCCAAAAAAGGGGATAATCTATATTCTAAGTATATTCCAAGAAATCTAGAAGGAAATTTATAAAAAATCAATTTTTTGTTTACTCTTAGCACAATAACTCCGTTCTTGTTTATTGGCAAAATGAATTAATAAAATTTAATTAAAATCATGCTTTTCCTATATTAGTGATGAATTTATGGCAAACGAAGATATTATCATCCAAATAATGCTTATTACAATCGGAATGGTAGGCTTAAGCGAACTTCTTAATAGAATCTTTGGCTTCAATATGGATGCTGCGAGAGAATTAAGAGAAAAATCACAAAACATACAAGAACGAATGCGAACAGCGAGACTCACTGGAAACCCTCAAGAAATGCGAGAACTCCAGCAAGAATCCGTTGAATTATCTAAACTAATGATGAAAAAACAAATACTTCCTACTTGTGTAAGATGTCTCATATTTTGGGGAATTTTTGCTTTAATTGGAGCTGTTTACGCAGCCTACTTCGAAGGTTTACTTCCATTTCCAATCTTATTCTTTGGAACTGGCTGGTTCGCTATTTACTTCTTATTCTCAATCACATTTAGTTTAATTATATATGGTTTTAAAAGATTATACAGAAAGTTAACTGGTAAAGAAGTTAAACGCAGTAGGGCTTCAGGAGGGATGTTAGGAGGGTTATCCCCTCAAACAGGAGATCAAGAACAGCATCTCCAGTTAACTAGGCAAATACCTAATGAATCGATGCAAGAGAGCGTTGTTGAAGACATACAAGAAGATGAAGATGAACAAGCTAAAGTTGATTCATGGAAGGATCGTATAAAAAAATGATTTATAACTATTTCTAACTGATTAGACCTATGGAAGACCAAAATAGCATTAAAAAGCAAATGGGTTTATATTTCATCTTTGCTGCTTGTATGATTGTTTTAAACTATGTTATACAAAAATTTAATGAGCTTATTATAACTCCTTATATATGCGGTACTCTAGGAAGCATCGAATTTTTTCAGATCTTTTATTGTTCTGTAAGTTCTGTTGATATGCCTGAATTGATAGGTTCAATAGCGGCCGTTGGAATCACTTATGTTATTAAGTTCTTCTTAGATAAGTACATTGTTTTTAAGAAATCGAGTTTAAAGATTAAAGAAACATCACAGGAATTTTTGAAGTACTTTGGATTTGCAATTTTAACTACAATTGAAAATATCGGTATCCAATTTCTCTTAAGGAATTTTTTGAAATCACCTTTAGAAGTAAGTGTTATAATCGCACTCTCTATCGGATACTTAACTAAATTCTTTTTAGACAAAAAGTATGTATTTACGAAAGATTACTAATAAGATTGAAAACTAATTCTTTTTTTTTATGTAGGAGTTCATTAAAAAACCAATGTCTAAACCGCGTATAAAGTAGTTTAGATTAAAATAAATACTATTGTTGATTTTATAATATTATGTCAGATGAACAGAGGGATCAAAAAGAAGAAGACACGTCAATGGCAGACGCGTTAAGTTCACTTGGTTGGATAGAAGAAAAAGATGATGAAGAGGAGATTCCAACTTCTGATGAAGACAAAATAAGAGAACAATTAAATTTCTTTATTGAGCAGAACAAACAACTAAATGAAGAAATAAGCACACTTAAAGATGATTATGAAAGTCTTAAAACCATCTCTGAGACTTTTCATAACGAGAAAGAAAAGTCTATTCAATTAGCAAAAGATAATAATGCTACAATAGAAGATTTACTTCAGAAAATTGTTGAAAAAGATAATCTTGTAAATGATCTTGAATCAAAAATTGAATTTCTGAACGAAACAAACGTAGTAGATTTAGAAGTAAGCAAATCAATTGAAAGCAAAGAAAAAGAAATTGAATCTTTACAATCTCAAATAGGAGATAAAAACAAGCAGATTGAAGAGTTCGAATTCTCTGCTAAAGAAAAAAATCAAATCATTCAGGACCAAAAAAATAAAATTAACGATCTAAATAAAGTTAATACCGAACAAGCTCAAAAAATAGAGGGTTTCAGTGCAGATTTGGAACAAATAAAGTCCGAACAACTAACTAACACCGGGCTTGTTGGGAGATTACAAGAAAAAGATGAAAAAATCAAAGATTTAATGGAACAAATTCAATATTTAGAGAATGATACAGTTCAAAAATCCAAATTTGAAAAAGTTCAAGTGCTACTAGAAAAGAAAGACGAAATCATTACAGAAAAAGAAAAAGAGATTTTTAAACTTGAAAGCTCTCAACAATCGTCTGTCCAATCGGTAAAAGAGTTACAACAAAAAGTAGAAACTTTCAGCTTAATTAAGAAAGATCTATCCAAAAAGGAAGAGCGAATTAAAAATTTAGTAATAGAGATTGAAAAATTAACTCAAAAAAATCTAACAAATGAAGAATTTATCAATCAAATTCAAGCAAGACTAGAAGATTCCCAGGAAAAATCAGGCAATGTTACTGGAAAACTTGAATTAGAAATAATGAATTTAAGAAATGTCGTTGACGAACAAGTTACCGAAATAAAAGAATTGAGAGAAAAAGAAGTTTCTTTGAAAAATAAAATATTTGAATCTGAGCAAATTGAAGACAGGATATTAACCGAAATGCAAAATGTAAAAGATGAAAAACTTAAAGCGGAATCTCAACTCGAAGTTAAACAAAAAGAACTAGTTGAGTTAAAGAAGAAAATTAAAATTCTGCGTAGAGATATTAATAAAACTTAATTCTAAAACTTCTTATTAAAAATTTAATTTAAAAAAAGATAAAAAAATTGTTTATTTTTAATTATGGGATTATTTTTCCCTCCAATCCGTAGAGCACTCTCCACAGTGGTACATTTTGCCATAGACTCGTGGGTAATCTAAAATTATGTTGCTTTTATCAACGTTCTCATGAATCATCATTTTATCTTCAGTTCCACATTTTGGGCATCTTCGACGGCCTTCAGGTTTTTCAACAGTCAAGATTGAACGATCTACTTGTCCTGGGATTCCGGGACCAGCACTTGAAGCACTTGCATTCTTAATTTGGTCAATATCTGCTCTTATTTCGTCGGGAGAAACCTCTCTTACCTCCGATTTAAATTCTGGTTGAATTTCTGCTGCTCCTCTATCTGCTTCGGTTTCTGGTTCTAACACCGATTCAGCTCTTAGTTGAACTGCGTCAGATTCCTTATAATCCACACCTCTCTCTAACGCTGCGAGGAATTCAGAATCGTCCCCTTCTTCAAAAATTCGTTCGTTTTGAGAACCAGCCCTTTCAGCGTCAATATTTCTTGCCCATTGACCTGCTTTTACTTTTTCTTTGACATTGCATGTCCTTCCTTGCCAAATATAAACTTTATTGCCTAAATCCGCAACATAACAATCCTCTGAATCTAATGAATTTTTCACAAAAGGAACTTGTATCATTTTCATAGCGTTAATACCCTCAAATTCTTCAGCTGAAACGCGATAAAGAATGTTCTTCCATTCTTCAAATCCTGCCCAATCACCAGTGGATACATCTTTTAGAAGTGTTTTTGCGATGTTTTTCTCAACAACTTTCATAGTTCCCATAGGATTTATTAATTTTAAAAATGCGTTGGGTTCTTGATTTTCATCCACAGTAATTATTTTAGCAGCTCCACCCCTTTGTTGGTCAAGTGTTCGTGCTTGTGCAGCTCCTGCAGTCTTTTCGTCTACTGAAGCCTTGCTACCTATCCATACATAAATAGTTTTATCGTCATCAACTACATACACATCTCCCATTGAAAATACCGGCTTTGAAATCTCCTTTAGATTGCCTTGATCGACTAAAAATAGTTTCATATAATATTCCTCAAAAAATTTTTATAACAAATTATAAAATTATAAAATTATAAAAATTATAAAATTCAAACTTTTTAACTGTGTGCAAAAACAAATAAAAGGTTTAAAGATAATAGATAGAAAATATATTAATTTAGTTAAAAATCTTCTAACGCTAGGTTAATTCGGTTAACTAACTCAGGAATTTTTGTTAAATCTATTGAACAGTAGGCGATTCTGATTCCGTTTATGTTATTATTGTGTTTCTCAATGGGAATTACTCCTACTTTGTATTTTCTTAATAGGTGATCTGCAAACTGGTTAGCGCTAACTTTATCAGGATTTAGATTTACAAAGACGAAAAAACCTCCCGCGTTTGGATCTACTGAAATGTTCGAATTATCAATATTTCTAAGTTCTTCGTTAATTTTTTCATATCTATCTTTAAGGAGATTTTTAATTTTATTTCGTTTTTGGACCAATCCCTCCATACCGACCTCTTTGAAAAGTTTGATAGTTAGGGCTTGGTAGAAGTGGTTAGAATTTGAAATGGTAGTTCTCACTAACCCGGATAATTTATTGTTTAATTCCGATTTTAGTTCCATTAATTCCTCTCCACTACTAACCCAGTGTGGCTTTAATCCAATTGTAATGAAACCTATACGTCCACCATAGAGTAACATTTCTTTAGTTATTCCATCTAGCTTAATTGGAATTATGTCTTCCTCTATCTCGTGTAGGGCGTAAAAGATGGAGTGTTTTATTACCCTATCAGAATAAATATATGGTTCGTATGCGTCATCAACTAATACAATAATCGGTTTAGAAAGATCTTTTTGAGTTTGTCTCAATGTATTAATCAAATCTTTCAATTCTTCCTCGTTAGGAACGTAACCCGTAGGATTATTAGGGAACCCTAAAATTAGGGTTATCTTTTCTTGATTCTTAGAAATTTCGTAAATTGCATCTTTTAGCCCTTGAACATTGAATTTCCCTTCAATGAAAAAATCAAATGATTTAATTTTAGCTCCAAGTAATGTCTCTACAATATTATCATAATTACCCCATCTCTTATTGGGAGAAATAATGAATTCTCCCGGGTTTAAGAACAGAGAACAGCATAAAAATATACCATTTGTTAATCCTGCAGTTACTACAGGAGTAGTGGTAAAATTTTCAAGTTTGTGTAACTCACCTAATTCAGAATCTTTACTATAAAGTGATTTCTTAATTAACCATTTTTTCCAATAAGTTTTTAATTCTTCAAGACCAGAAACTTGACAATAGGGAACAACTTCCTTCACGCTAAGTTTAGTATAATTTTTAATATCTTCTAAATAAAGAGGAAGCCATTCAGAACTCCCCCCTTCAATAAAATCTTTCTCGAATCCAAAAGCAGATCCAAGAGTACCACTAATTTCAGCTTCCTTTTTTGCTCTACCCGACCAATGAAAAATGCCTTGAGGTAAATAAATACGTTTTCCTTGCTCTGAGAATGTATTATAGAGTGGAGTTTTTTTAGTCACTTCAAATTCCATGATATTATAAGTAAATCTTCATCGAATAAAAGTTTTTAAGCTGATTATAGCAACTTTTTATTAACCTTTTAAGAATTTAACATAAATGGAGTAATAAAACTCAATGGACAACCAAAATACTGAATTTAAATAGAACTAAAGATATAAAATAATATAAGTGACTTCTTAAAATGATAGAAATATTTGTCCTTTCTTTCCTTGTTGCTCTTACTGGGGCTTTATCTCCCGGACCTCTTTTGACTTTTACAATTTATAAGTCACTAAAACAAGAGAGAGGATATTTAGCAGCGATTTATATCCTATTAGGGCATGCTACTATCGAACTGATTTTAATAATTGCTTTACTTGCTGGAGCTTCCTACCTTTTTCAAAATCTTATCTTTTTAACATTTATCGGAGTAATAGGAGGAGGTTTGTTGTTTATCTACGGAATACTTACAATAAAGGAGGTTTTAAAAACGGACTCTGAATCTGATTACACCCTTGAGGGAAATACAATAAAGGGGTATAAAGGGAATAGCTATTTAGGTGGGATGTTCGTTAGTTTGTCTAACCCGTTTTGGACGTTTTGGTGGGCAGTGATAGGGCTCTCCTTGATGGTGAATTTTAATATCACGCTATTAAACCCTATTAAAATGCTAGTATTCTTTTTAGGACACGAGTTAGGAGATATAGTTTGGTATATTCCAATCTCTTTATTCGTTTATTATGGCGGAAAATCCTTGAATCCCAAGATATACAAATACGTTTTGATCGCCTGTGGCGTTTTTATGATTGTTTTCGGTATCTACCTTTCTTTTAGTATAGTTTTCGACCCCCCTACAATATAAAAACCTAGATGCTTAAATCTTTCATTTTTAACAAAAAATATCCTAGTATCACATATATATAATAATTCTCGAAAAACTTCTTACAATAAAGAATATAAATTTCGAAATTTATTGGATACTATAAGCTAAGAGTATTAGAAATTCGGTTCTGACCGATTTTTGAAACAAACAACCTTCAATTAAATTATTCTTATGGGAATTATAATTAAATGTAAAAAATCTTCGTTGAGTGAATTATGAGCGACAATCAAATGATCAACTGTCCTGTCTGTCAAATGAAGTTCATACCGAGAACATTTTACCCAGATGAAGCCATATTTTCTACTCATAGTGGAAAAAAAGTGTCTGGATTTAATGGTTACATAAGCTCTACAACTATTAAACCGCAAGAAGTTATTTTAAGTTCGTGGGTAACCTATTGTCCTTCATGTAATTATATTTTAAGATTTGTAAAAGAAATAGTAAGGAAGGAAAAAATAATCGCTCAAAAAACAATCTCACAAGATGTTAATGATAAATATAACAGCTACTATCATGGATTTCCTTACGGCGATTACTCCCAACATCTAAAAGAATTAACTAAAAAAGTAAAAGGTAAAATTGAAGAAGAGCTTGAAGAACTCAATTTTAGTGCTTGGGAAAATTTATACAGCATTGACGATAATTTTAAATTCTTGGTCCGATTTTTTGCAAATTTGGAGAACTATTGCGATTCAAAACTCGGAATGGTAAACGATAAAAATATGACAAGCAAAATAAAACGGTTAAAACTACCTAAAGACATCGAGATAACTTTAATGCAGCTAAATAATATCAAAGACGGCATTGTGAAGGGAGATTATGAACTTTCAGGTGACGACGAGGAAAACATCGATAAAATTCTTGTTAATTTTGTTTTGTACTTAATTAAAAAACACATTCAACCTCTCATCGACAAAAAACAACTTGAAAAGGGATTTAACTTTATAACCCACGAAGATTTTGAAGTAGAAATAAAATCGTTCTTAGGTAACTACCTCTATTCAAATTTCAACAACGATCCTTCTTCTAATAAGCAAATTCGATTATTTTTAAACGAGCTCTATAAGGAAATTGATATCGTGGAATAATTATTCGCTCTCAAATAATCCTAGATTAGGATCTAAAAAAGTGTTCTGACACATAGGACATGAATTATGTTTTGAAAGCCACTCAGCTACGCACAAATAATGATATGTTGAATTGCAGAAGGGGCATGTAATTAATTTATCTTGAACAAAGTTAATATATTTATGACAAACCGTACATTGAACATTAGATACTGATACTCCTTGTCTCAATTTAACCTTATTTGTTAAAATCTCCTCTAATTTAGCGCGTTCTAATTCGTATAACCCAAGGCTCGAAGTAATTTGGTTTATTTTCGAATTTATTTCAGAAATTCGTTCTTTAAGTTCATCCTCAGACAATTTGTTCGCTAAAAATGAAGACAATGCAAAATTAAACGGCAAACCTTCAAAATTTTCTGATTTTTTGGTTATTTCTGTGATTTCTGCGAATAGTATTGACTCAGTATCTATTAACTCCTTGAAACTTTTGAAAATCTTATTCATCAATACAGTTAATAAAAAAGTAAGTTGTTGTTGTTTACGATTGAAGTTATCTTCCCAGTTTTTAATAACGGTATACATATCAATATTATCATTCTTAAATGTATCCAATTTAGAGTAAACTTCGCTTTTTATTTGTTCAATTTTTCCTTTATAATTGCTTAGAAGGTCCTTGATTTCTCTAAGCTGTGGTAATTCCTCTTTAATAATAAGAGATGTCTCATCTTCGTAGGAATTTATTAGTTTATTTACCTCAGCAATTTTTTCATCAACGTAAGCCCTAACATCTACTCTCAAACTCTCATCTTTAATATTGTTAAGGTAATTCGAATAATCTTCTTTTCGCCGTATTATTTCTGAAATTATGTTTGCTAATGTCTTTTTTAGAGTAGATGTAATGTTAATATAAGGTTTTAAAATTTTGTCGAAGTTCAATATCCAAGCATCGATTTCGTCTATTTTTAAGGCAAAATCATCAACTTTGCTATAATTAGAATTAATAACTTTTATAAATTCCTCAGGATCGCTCGTATCACTCATTAACCCTTGGAATTTCTTATCTAAACCTTTAAAATATAAATCGACAATTTTAGGTAGAAATTCGCTAAATTTTTGTTCCAGCAAGA
Organism: Promethearchaeota archaeon; assembly: GCA_019894735.1. Next base: position 15,668 of record JAGXOB010000004.1, read on the forward strand.
GCTCTACCTTTAATTTACCCAATCCATGTCCGCCTAAATCGTAATGTTTATCTAAAACCTCAATTTCTTGTAGATGGGTTTTCAATTTATCTTTGATTAATAAAACTATAACTGGACGCATCTTATCTTTTAAGTTTTGTATTGATTTTTTTCTTTCCAAAACGTTTACGAATGCCTCTCCTTCATAATCCTCGATTATACCATAGTGGTATAATAAATAAATGAAATCGCCGTAAATTTCTATGTTTTCGTCTGCTTTACCTAAAATGAACTGATATAATTCGTCAAAATGAAAGTTTAATACAATTTCTTTACGGGATTTTATCTTTTTAGTTAATTTAGCTTCGACCAAGCTTGTTACATAAACAGTAAGTTCTTGAAGCTCCTCCCAATTATCTAAATTGTTAGGAATATCGTTAAATTTAAAAAATAGATTTTTTATTTTATTTGCTTCGATCCATAAAGTATCATCGTTTTCATATTCGTGTTCAGGTTTCTCTGTGTTTTCTTCTAATCGAGGCAGAAATTTGCCAACGTAACTTAGTAATTCCTTACTATCGTTCAAAAATTGATCTAAATATCCGTTATTTTTTACTAATCGCTTCACATTTCTTCCGTTTGAGCTCAAATTCGTTAGATTGTTCGAAATTAATTTCAATTCGTTGGTTATTGCCTGTTTTAAAGAGAAAAATTCTTTTTTCGAATGTGAAACTAAATATTTTTCGCTAAAAGTTTTAATTTTGCTAAAATATTCTGAAAATGAGTTAAATACCTCGAGTTTAAACTCAGATTTTAGAAAATCATCAAGTTCTTGTGAGCTCGTCTTGTCTGATTTAAGTTCTGTAATAGTATTTTTAACTCGTAAAATTTCTTCCTTACTATATCCATTTATTTCTCTAAAACCCTCGTAGATATTGTCAAATAAACGCAAAGAAAACCACCACATTAATTAGCAAAAAATTAACAATTTCAAAAATGTGGCATTCCATTAAATTTTTTTGTAAAAATGAGAACAAGTAAAATTGTAAAAAATTTCTTTATTATTCGCCTAATTCCTTAATCTCAATACGCCTCTCTTCCGCGCCATCTTGTGTTATTATCAGTAAATCAATTCCATTACCAGACATAATATCTCTCTTAATTGAGGTCCTAATCGCTTTTTCGACTAGCTTTGCACCCTCTTCAACAGTCATTTCTGGGTTGTATTCTGCCTCCAGAATTCCTATGGAAAGAAGCATTCCCGTTCCTGTTGCACCAAAATCTTCTGGCATTAATGAACCAAGAGCATCTAATGTGTATAATTGTGGACCGTCTTTATCAACTCCCGCAATTATTAAGTTCGTGTAAAAAGGCGCCATTTTTCGAGAATATAACATATTAGAAACCATTTTCCCTATGCTTTTAGTACTAATTCTATCGTGAGCTTCTAATTCGTATAACGCCGCTTGAGCCTTTAACACTCTTGATACAAACTGGAAATCACCAATTAATCCGTAAGCCGCTAGACCTATATTGTCGGTGATTTTAAATAATTTTTGAGTGGCTTTATTGATTACCGTATATCCCCATGTTGCTCTGCGATCGTTTCCTAATACAACTCCATCTTTACATTTAATAGCGACTGCAGTTGCCCCGGGAACCATAATTTGTTGAGACATTTGTTTATACCTTTTATAATCTAATTTTAAGAAATAAAGAATAAATCTATCTTATATTCTATAAAAAAATTCAAAATTAAATAAAATTTGCTTTTTAAATTATAACATTTTATTGAAATTTTCAAAAAATTGAAGTTTCTCATCCGTGAATTATGTTAATAACTTTTCATATTAGAATTAATCTTGTGATTTCTTAATTACAACTTATTTTTATTAATTAGGGTGATTATGACTTAATTATTATGATCATACATGATTTGATATAATATTCATTGGGGATGATTTACTTCACCTCAAAATTTTTTAATAACCCATTAAATGATAACAAAATCGAGATAAAACACGATTGACTCTATTTTGATATTTGAATTATTGCGATTCTAAATAAGTTAATTCAAATTTTTCGAATGATCAACCATTGCATGATCATAGATATTACCAATTATAATAAAACCATGTTTTTTTGTCGTGATTTTTTATGCATTTAATTCTTGAAGTTCTTCACAAATAGGCAAAAGATTTAAATAACTCTTCGGATATATTACTATCTAAGAAACTTTAATAATAAATACAAAAAAAATTAAAAATTTAAAAGTTAAAAATTTAAATAGTGGAGGAATAAAAAATGGCTAAAAAGAAACATAGTTTTGCATGGTCACCAATTCGGAGACTTATGAAACAACAGGGTGCTAGCATCGTAGCAAGAAACGCAGTAGATCTTTTAATTGATCATCTTGAAAAGACTGCTACTGGTTTAACTGAACAAGCACGAGCTTTTACCATGCATGCTAACAGAAAGAAAATCACAAAGAATGATCTCTTGCTTTCAATTAAATACAAATAGAGAAACATTCTTGGTTAGAGCTCTAATCTTATTTATTTCTTTTTTTTTTATTTTATTTAATTAATTTAAAGAAGAAATCAACCTTTGTCTTATACAATGAACTTTGAACACAATTCTGAAAAATCTAACATAATTAAATCTCCATTATGGGATTTAATGTTATCTACAAATGATTGCTATCCTGGCTGTAGTTGCGACGATGATTTTTTTGACATGACATTGAATCGCGTAAAGAAATGGGTTTCAGTTAACGATGGAACTACAGTTATACAACAAATTGAAAATTTGTTATTAGACGAAAATATAGATATTGGCGAAGTTCAAATACAGACTAATATTCCTTTTCAAACCATCGAAGAATTTAGAGAGTGGTTGTTAGAGTGGAGAAAACTATTGTTAGAGTGGAGAAAACTTAAATTTAAGTCCAATTAGTAGAGATACATTAAAGATTTAAAAGTTCAATCGAAATCTAAATCATACCTGATCATTGGATTTTTATCCATGCAACTAACTCCAAACTGACATAATTCACAACCCACAGGATAATTTTGTGCTTTGTATTTCCAATTAATTCGACGGTTGTATGCTTTTAGAATTGGTTTAAGGCGTGGAACCATGTCTCTTGCGACTTTATTGCGATATTTATTGCATTTTGTTTTATCATAACCTTTTTCAGTAATAGCATTAGCAGGACAGTTTTTTGCACAATCTCTACAAGTAGCTTTAGCGTAATATAGACAATTAGCATAAGGCTCATCACTTTTTCTCGGTGTAACTTTAAGCGGTGCATTTGTAATCACCGAAGCTAATCGAACATTGCACCCTAGATCAGTAATCAAGCCTTCATGTAGTCCAAATGTCCCTAATCCCGCAGCAAATGCGACATGATTTTCTGACCATGTAGAATAAAAATCTTTTTTTGCAACCAACGTGTAAGCCTCACTAAGTTTTCCAGAAATAGCATTATACCCTTTATTTTGTAAAAATTCAACAGTTTGCTCCATTATGTAATTCCTAAAACCCTTAGCAAAATTCCTAGCAATAGAATATACTTCTGCGGGCAATATAATTTTAGGTAATTTAATTGGAGTAATGCTTTTCTTTCTAATCTCATCAGTAAAGGGATATGCTATAGAAACAATATTAAGATTTGATGCGGGTAATTGTTTTTGACCGCTTGCTAACCACATTTCCAAGGGTGTATAATGTTCAGATCCTACAATTTCTTTAAATTTAAAAAAGATAGGGTCATTACCTTGAGCAACGCCAATTAAAGGTTGAGAGAAAATTTTTCCACCTCCATATTTTTCCGGAAGGCGGTTAAGTTCACTCCTTTCAAATTGTTCTTTTAAATGTTCCAATAATATCTCTTTCAAGATTGATCTCAAAGTATTTTTATATTGACTTTTGTACAATATTGTTATTTATTTATATATTTTTTACTCTCTAGAATTAAAATATTTTTAATTAGAATTTGAAGATACTGTTAGTAAATCACTCCCTTGATAATAGGGATTTATAATATTCAAATTAAACATAATTTCAGTTAAAAGAAGAATTTAAAAAATGGTTATTAGATTGGAAAAAACTCACTATAGAATCATATAAGGATGTAGTTTAAGGGATTTATTCCCTAATTATTGAAGCTGAAACAAATATGACTTTAATTCTTAAAAGAAATTAGACTTCAAAAATTTAAATACAAAATGGTGCTAAAACAAGTTTAAAAAATCTTAGAAAAAATAGAGACGAGATATTCTCTTTTTTTATTTAAAGTTTCAAAATGGAACCCTTTTTGAAGATTTATTGAAAATATCTCCCAACATTAAGGTTGACCTTCATTTTCGCACTATATCTCTCCCTTTTGACAGAGTTGTATAATTGGGTAGATTTAATCTTTAAACAATAAGTTTTATAAGCAATTTGAATGAACTAATAATGTATAATTTCTATTGAGAAATTAAATACAAAAAATTTAAATAAAAAAAGGTGCTAAAAATAAATTTAAAAGAATTTAGAAAAAATAAAGCAGCTGTAGTTTTTTGTGTCTTGGTTGTTGTAATTCTTTTTTCCGCTATTATGTCCAGTGCGTTTCAAAATAATTTTGGAACCATCGACGTAAGAGTTATTGAATTCAACGATAAAGATGGTGAAAGACTTGTTGGAAAACTATATCGACCGATCGGGATTGATGCGAGTAATCCTGGACCTGGAATTCTTGGGTTACATGGTTATAACAACGATAAAGATGTTCAACGTCCTGCTGCGATTGAATTGGCTAAAGCTGGTTTTGTAGTTTTAGCTTTAGACCAATTAGGACATGGAGATTCTTCTGGAGGATATGCCCTTGATGCAGCTCCTTACAGTTATTTCCTTGCTTACGAATATCTTATGAATTTAGAATTCGTAGACGAGAATAATACTGGTATTTACGGACATTCTATGGGTGAACTTCGAGCTCGACAAATAGCTTCAGCCTATCCTCAACATAGAGCCCTTGGTCTTCAAGCGTTTACTCCTAATTTTATTGGTGCTTATTACGGAAATTACGGTGACCCAAAATTTAACAATATTCTTCATCTTTGGAATTCCTATGAAGAATGGGGTGGAGAAGGGCAAACGGTAGCTGAAAATTTAGCAGCAGGACTAGCTATGATGGAATCACAATACCATTTAACCCCTGGAACCGCTGCGGTAGATACTAATCTTGATCTATGGGGTGGAGCTTCAGATTTTGTTAACGGTACAGCGAGACGAGAATCTTACGATATAGGCTCTCATCCAGCTATAACTATGAGTCCTAAACATACATCAGAAATAGTAGCTTGGATGCTACAGGCGCTTCAAGGAAAGAGTTACGCAGATGCTTGGGCTATTGCCGATCCTGCTAAACAAACCTACTTAGGATCAGAAATTTTTGGGATGCTTGCAGCTTTTGCAACGCTTATCTCAATCCTACCTCTTGCATATTTGTTAATGAATACAAAGTATTTCAATGAAGTTCGACAACCTATGCCAGAGAAAATACATACGCCTAAAAGGTCAACATGGTGGATTGTTGCAAGTGTTAATACAGCCATAGCGGGAATTACCTATTGGTTCTTTATACCAGGATATGGTCTCTCAGATAACTGGTTATTTGACATCAAAATTGGTGATTATACCGTATTCAATCATGGTATCGCTAATGGATTTGAGCATTGGTACTTACTTAATGCATTCTTTGGTGTTATATCGTGGACTGTCTGGTATCTCCTGACTAGGTATAGAAAAGGTAGAGATAGTATTTCGCTTCATGATGTGGGAGCAACATTCGCCACTAAGGATGAATTAAAAGACTTATCTTTAGTAAAGAAAGCCACAAAAGCTTTTAATCCAAGGATTATAAGCAAAACAATCCTAATAGCGGCAATTCTATTTTGGTGGATGTACGGTTTAGTCTTCTTTTCACAGGCATTTTTGAATGTTGAGTTTCGTGGACTCTGGACGATGATGAAAACTTTTAGCGATTTACAACGAGCAGTAGACTTCTGGCCATACTTTGGAATAGTGTTCTTCTTCTCTATAATTAATGCCGGAATCTATATGTACGGGCAACTGAGAATGAAAGAATATAAAAATACGTACATAACACATACTGTCTGGTTTCTCAAATACTGTTATCTGATGCTCGGTGGGTTAGTTGTTGTCATGTTGGTGCAATACGCACCGCAGTGGTTTGGTGGAGAACTTACTTCGACAAATATAGTTGGATGGGGACTTGCAGATACTAATCGGATGATGATTATCCAGTTAATGGGCGCCATTCCTTCACTAGCAATAACTTATTTCCTATGTATAAATCTCTATCGCCAAACTGGTAGAGTTTATCTTAGCGCAATAATGTTTGCTGCAATACAGGTGTGGTTCCAGATGACTGCATTAGTTGCTTATGTGTAATTTTTTTCGTAAACAAAACATAACGTAAATAAAGAGGAATTAAAATGACTAGTTTAAAAGAAAAATTTGACCTTGAGGAACTAATTAGCATTCTTATTGGGATGTGCCTATCCGGAGCAATTCTTATGTGGGTTTTTTATACCACTTTCCCACCTTGGATACCACCCTGGGACCCTGAAACTACGGTTCACGTTGGAAACATTACATACTTAATTCTAGCGATACTTTTTACAGTTGCAACTCCAGCATTAATTTTATTGTTATGGTTCCGCAAAAAGAAAGCGTGAAATAATCTATTATTTAACTTTTTTTTTTTTTTAAACCTGCTTTGTAGTAATAGCGATAATAACTTGAAATTAATCCCTTAATAAAAGGAGTTTATAATATTCCAATTAAAAATATTATGAACCAAAATGTATTTCTTAAATCCTATCTTAAGTTACTTATATCTAAAATAAATTTATTCTGATTAGATATGGCTGATAAAGTTAATAATGAATATAGACTAAATGGAAAAGAAAGACAGATTTTGTTCCAATCCATGGATGTAATCCTGCAAAACCTTCAAGAAAACATGGAACACCTTGGTAAAACTAAGCATTTCGAGCACACCCAAAAATTCATAGATTTGGTTTATGACGGATTAAGAAAAAAGCGTAAATTTTTTCTGTTAGCAAGTGGTCGTTCAGCTTTTATTCTACAGTGTTTTGCTACAAGATTAGTTCATCTTGGTGCAGATGTATTTATGGTTACCAACCTTGGTTCTATCCCTGCTCTCTCAAATGATGATATCTTAATAGTCTTATCAGGATCAGGTACAACTTCGATCGTTGTAAGCCTTCTAAAAAATTATGTGAACACTGCAAAGCCTTTTGGAATAGTCTCTATTACATCTCACCCTGAAACTATAATAGGGCGGGTTGGGGATATTACCATAAGATTGAAAGGAAGATCCAAAAGAGATAAAGTTGATCTTCATGATGATACAGCAATTCTTACTCCCGAAGGGACTATGTTCGAGATCGCGGCTTTTGTATATTTGGATGCAATTATTGCTGAATTAGCAATCAAAATGGGAAAGACAAATGCAGATATGTTAAGAAAACATTCTGAAACTATTTAAATTACTTTATTTAATTCGAATTTTTAATTTATTAACTTAAAACTATAAAAATTATTGTTACCTACAATCTTTGTGCCCATTATAGTGTATCTATGAGAGTAGTTTCACAACTAAATTTCTATGAATAGATATCTCCCATGGGCACGCTTTTTTTATATTTTGAATTGTTTACTTATCCGTTCGTGTTAAAATTAAGAGCACCAATTGCTCCAGCGAACACTGAATTATCTAAGAATATTGGTTTTAATCTCTTATATTTACAAAGTAATGATAATGTCTGTTTTAATGGCTTATTTCCTATAAGAAAACCTCCACAAAATATGACATGCTTTACTTCGTGGTTCTCTGCCATTAGTGTAGCAATTGTTCCGATATTTTCTCCAATGCTTCCAATGAGTGATATAATAATGTCCTCCTTTTTAGCAGAATTAACATCCACATTTCTATTAATCTTACCTAGTGCTGCTGCTGTAAATTCTCTGAATAATTTATCTACTCTATTATCTTCAATATTATAGATATCGCCTACTTTCAAATCCACTTGATATCTATTACCCTTAATAGCATAATTAACTGCTTCTGAAAAAGTTACATCCGATTCTTGGAAAATCAACCTGATTAATCCCATGAAAAAACCTCCTCCCATTGCAGAACCTCCTAGGTGTTTAATAGAATCCGTTTTCAAGATTATAGACGTTCCCGTTCCTAAGGTTACTACAATTGAGGAGGGTATAGGCTTGTTTTTATTGTGTTCATACAGAATTTCTACTCCCAGTATATTGGCATCAAATTCATTGATCAAGTTGGTCTCGAATTCAGTAGAAAACTTTTCATTGAGAATAAAAGCTTTTCCACCCGTAAAATTAATCTTCTTATACTGATTTTTATTGATTTCTATAAATTCGCTTATTTCACTAAAGTCAGAGCTTGTTTGGTTCATTGTAAGTATAACTTCGTTCCCATCCGAATAAGCAATCTTCGTAAGGCTCTGACCAATATCTATCCCTAAAGTTTCAAGGGGGATTTTACCTTTCGTACTTTCTAACTGAATTTTAACTGTATTTTTCTCTGAAATTCTTATCAACCCGAAATATTTTAAAAAAGATTTATTTGATTCTTTAATTTTAATATTTTGTAATGAATGAGAACTCTAAAATAAATAGTACTGAAGTTGCTATTATTAAAAGTACTATCTCAAATAAATTAATAACAACAGGAATAGAAAAACTTGGCGGAATCTCAGCATTTATAGAAAAAGGAGATCAGGTTTTCATTAAAATTGATCTAAGAGCGCCATATGGATTTCCTGTCAATGTTAACTTTGATTCCCTCCGAGATATTATTAGTTTATGCAAAATTACTGGAGCAAAACAAATTCTTATTGGTGATTTCCCAAGTAATGGGATGAAAACTCAATCTATTGCAAACATTTTGGGGATTCAATCCTATTTAGAAAATCTTGGAGCTGAACTTTTATTTTTAGAGGATTCAAATATTTATCCTCTAACAGATCTTGAAATAAAAGATAAGATCATTAAAATACCCGAAATAATACTTGAATCAGATAAATTGATAATATTAAATCAAGTGAGTGTGGACCCTCTTTTTAAGATTACACTATCTCTACTTAATTCTTATTCTTTAGTGCCGAATAAATATCAAAGAATTGAAAAATTAGTAAGAAGTGGAAAGGATTATTTGCTTTTGGATCAATACAAACAAGATTTGATCTCAAACATCCTTGATATTTACAGTATCAAAAAACCAGATTTAGTTATTAACGATATGTCCTATTTTTTGGAAGGAGCAGGTCCTTTTGTATACAGAGATTCTAATCTAATATCCCCAGGATTAAGTATTATGGGACGAGACGCAGTCGCAGTAGATCTAATTACTTTAAAATTGATTGATATTGATTTGTTGAGTAGTGATATTCTTTTAGAAGCAAGAAATAGAAAATTAGGAGTTACGGATATGTCAAATATAACAATTATTGGGGAAAGTGTCGATAACATCAATTTGAAAGTAAATTTTTCTATCTATAGGTTAGATGATATTAACATAAAAAATACGACTATCAAAGCTGGACGAATTTGCTCAGGATGCTTTAAAGAAGCATATCATTTATTGAATTTCATAATTACTCATATGCCAAAGGATTTAAAGTACATCAAAAAACAACACTTTTTGACGGGTGAAAATCCTCCAGAACCCGAATCTTCAGATCACATCATTGTTTTTGGAGAATGTGCGATTAATAGTACCAAAGATAGGAAGTTTAGAAAAATTCGATCATCCTTTGACAGAAACTACATAGAGAGTGTTAAGGGAAAGATAAAAAAAGATTACAAATCTCAAAAAATACCAAAGGTTAAGGAAAAAGTTAATAAATCTATAATTGAAATTCCCGGTTGTCCTCCAAATTTATATGAAAGTATAATATCTATTCATAAATATTATGGGAAATCTCTAACACCAAATTTAACATTTTATAATAATCTAATAAAAACTTATTATGAACAACCATCGAAACCTAAAAAGTCCGCAAGTGATTAACAATGATAAACGACTCCTTCAAGGAAAACTGGCTAAAAATCCTAAGATTTAACTCAAATATACCTTTAGTTGAAAATCCAAAAGAGTTGAAGGAATTAGTTAGGATCCCTTTAACTCCGATTGAAATTGAGGCCTTCCTTTTATATCACCTTTTTGACCTTTTATATCCTCGATTTGTAAACGACCAGCAAAACATTCTTGATATGATTGTCTCAGATTTCGAGCTTGACAATATTGTATTTGGGCTATACTTGTATGAAACGACTAAACCTGGAATTCATAGCGCTGTTAAAAAATTACCAATAGACACAATTGTGGTCAAAAAAGAAGATTTAGACAATAGGGAGGAGTTATTTAATACACTACAAGCTATAATTCTAAAGGAGCAAGGTATTAAAATTTCGTGCATGAGAATAATAAGAAAAAGAGGAATTGATTTAATTAATAGTCACTGCCAAAAATTAAACAAGTTGACCACTTACGAATTTGTTATAAGTATTCTGAATTTAATTCAAATTTCTCTTGAGAACGATTTGTTCTCTATTCATCCAGAACCTAATTTTCTAAGATTTTATAAAAATTGTATTGCTTCTCTCAATGGTATAAGTTTATCGAAAATTTTTGCTTATTTTGGTAGTTTTTTCACAGTGTTTAACACATTATTAATTTTGAATTCCCGTCGTTTACCAATTGCCCTAAAACTTATAAAAAAGAATGAAAAGTCAAGCAACTCTGAAATAGATATCAAATTAACGTTGTTTGATGGGGAGAAATATAAACTAAATAGTAAATCTCATGAAACAGATTTCAAACTTATTCAATCAGATTTCAAGGTTGATAAAATAGTAATCTTAAATCAAAATCCATTTCTCCTTTTCTTTTCGGAATTATTTGAAACAGAAATACCCGCTGACAAGGAAAAATTAAAATTATTATTTCAAAAGGCTCTATATGGAATCAGAAGTTACGATCTTAATTGGAACATGTTTCCCAAGCCAAATATAAATAATTTTTTACTTAGATTTTTAATTCGTCTTTTAGGAATAAATTTGAACCTGAAAAAACTCTCCCATTGGGCAATTCCTGACTTTTTATTCGATCTGGGGGCTACTTATATCGGTTTGAATGCAAATCTTTTGTTGGTTTTAACCGATAAAAGTAAAAATAGTTCAAAACACACTTCAACCGAATTAATTCTCTTTAGAATTGAAAATGGCTCTATAACAAAACTCGAATATATTAACAACCCAGAATTACTTATTAAAATCAAACTAAAACCGCTTGAATCAGTAAGAATAGTTCTATCTGAAAAGTTTGGTTTTATATCAACTGTTCTATTGGTGGATAAGCACTTAATTAAAACGATACTAAACACTTTTCTTATTAACTTTCATAGAATTTCGATATTTTCACTCTTAAAAATTATTAAACTGCTGAAGAATCCACGGTATTTTCAACTATATCCTGAAATACCTCCCTATACATTGCTAAAAAAGAAAAGAAGTATCTCTTTTTTGAAAGATTTGATGTCAATTGTTATAGATAAGCACGATTTTTAAAGTAATCAGTTAACTCAAAAATCCTTTAGTTTTTAATAGCTCAGCGTTTAAGATTGCGCCTCCTGCAGCGCCCCTAATTGTATTATGGCTTAACGCGACAAATTTGTAATCAAAAACATTGTCATTTCTTAATCGACCAATAGTAACTGCCATTCCTTTGTCGTTGTCCCTATCTTTATTTGGTTGGGGTCTATCAACATTTTCTAAGTAAATGATCGGATGCCTAGGCGCGAACGGTAAATCTAATTCTTGAGGAATTGATTTGAATTCTTTCCAAATTTTAATAACTTCTTCAATGCTCGGAATTTTATTTTTAAATTTAATATTCACACACGCTGTATGACCGTCTGAAACTGGAACTCTAGTACAGGTTGCGCTTATTTGTATTGAATCGTCGTTAATTATTCCATTTTCTCCAACTTTTCCTAATATTTTTAAAGGTTCCTGTTCCGATTTTTCTTCTTCACCACCTATGTATGGAACAATATTATCCACAACATCTAAAGAGGGTACTCCTGGATACCCCGCTCCAGAAACAGCTTGAAGTGTGGTGACAATCATTTTTTCTACTTTGTATCCTTTATTCTCAAGAGCATAAATTGGGGTCATGTAACTCTGAATAGAGCAGTTAGGTTTAACCGTGACAAACCCTTGTGAGAATCCTCTATTTTTTTGTTGAATAGGGATTATATCTATATGATTATGGTTAATTTCAGGAATAATCATAGGAACATCTGGAGTCCAGCGATTCGCTGAACTATTGCTTATGACGGGGATACCTTTTTCAGCATATTTAAATTCGATAGCTTTTGTATCTTCCTTTTTTGGTAAATCCATAGCTGAAAATACGAAACTAATATTAGATTTAAGCGATGAAAAATCTTGAACGTCTCTTACAATTAAATCTCTTATATTTTCCGGAATTTCTATTGACATCTGCCATTTTCCCTTAACAGCATCTGCGTAGGATTTACCTGCAGAACGAGGTGACGCTGCAACATCAGCAATTTCAAACCATGGATGTCCCACTAAAAGATTAATATAATTTTGCCCAACGATACCCGTTGCTCCCAAAATTCCAATTTTAATTTTATCCGAAGACATATTAATTTGAGTTTATATTATTTTTTTAACCTATATAGTGAGTAATTATTGAATAATTTTATTAAATTATTTTAGCTAAATTATAGTAATAAGTTAAAACCAGATGTGAAAACCATGCTAAATCGAGAAACAGAATTATTAAAAGAAGCAGAAGATTTTGAAAATCAATCAAAACGAGCAATTAGAGATAGAAATTACGGTTTAGCTATTCAAGCTTTAATGAAAGCAAAGGATAATTATACAAAAATTGGTTTAACTGGACAAGTCTCGATAACAATAAAAGAAATTGTTAGACTGAAAAATTTAGCTCGAGATGGGGACGTTTCATTAACCTTATCTAAAGAAAAGAAAAATGTTCTTGAGGAACGGTCTCAATTTAAAATAAGTCTCGACAAAATTAAAGAAAGTAAATCTGAAGATACTTCTATATCTGAAGCGAATGGATACCAAATTTTGGAAAACGCTCGGGCTCTTGCAGTTGAAGATAAATACGAAGAAGCTATGAAATGTTATAACGAAGCTTATAACCTCTTCAGGCATCTAAACTACGATTATGAATGCAAACAAATATTATTGCAGATAAATGATATTAGAGATTATCAGAGATGGGCACAATTACGAAAATCTAAAGGAATTCAGCTCAATGTAAGAGATATTGTAGCTTTGGCTTCTGCCGAAAAAAGGCGCCAAAAAATACAAAAAGGTTTAGGAGTAAAAAAAGCTCCCATAGAAATTGCAGGAACTAGACCAAAAAAACCAAGTGAACCTACAAAAACTCCACATAAGTTGTTTGAACAAATGAAAGCGAGCGAGCAAAGGGACGATCAGCTAAAAAAACAAACATATTCAAATGTTATGGAGCAACAAGAGCAAAGAAAATCTAAAATGCAAGAGAAACAAGAAAAAATTCAATTGTTACGAGAAAAGAAAAGGCAAGAAGATGAACTGATTAGTAAGGGACAAGAAATCTTAGAAATGGGCAACCAAAAACTTAAGCAAAAAGATTACGATGAGGCTAAAAACTTGTATAATCAAGCAATTGAATTATTTACGCAAATTGGTTGGTACGATCAAATAGCAATTCTGAGAAAAGAATTACATAATATCGATTTATATGAAAAAGAAGAAGAATTGAAAATCAAAAAGTCATCAAATGGTAAAATTAAAGAAGAACAAGACTTTCAAAAGAGAGTTTCAGACGTTTTAAACGAAAAACAAAAATTCCAAGCTAAGCAACAAGAAAGACAAAGAGCATTACCTCCCGAAATAAAAAGCAATCTGGAGAAGGTGGATCTTATTCGTGCTAAAGCAGATAAAGAAGAAAGTATGAACAATTTCTCTAGAGTTTTAGCTAGGTACCAATATATCCTTTCGTTGTATAATTCTATTCCAAAAGATGTTATTGATTTGTCTGAGCAAATCTCAGAAGTGGAACAAAAGATTTTGGATTTAAAAGCGAAATTGTAATATTTTACGCTTCTTTTTTAAAACTAATAAACATAATTTTGATTTTACATGAAGAATCCATTTTTGTCTTTTTCTCACGTTCCCAATTCTAAAGGTCTTTTGGATATAGCATTCAAAAGAGCTATGAAAAGTAGTGCTCAAGTCTCAAAGAACGCTCCAATTCTGCTAAAGGCAAAAAAAAAGGAATCTAAAAGAATCAAAGTAGCTATCGAGCAGTTAGTGGATAGGATATTAATTATCATTAAGAAAGTGCCAATAATCGACGATCTACCAGATTTTTATAGAGAACTAGCCTCGTTATTGGTAGATGTTGATGAACTGAAACTAACTCTAGGCAGACTTAACGGAATTTTACCAATCCTTCATAAAATAGGAAGAGAATCTTCAAAAAAATTAAGCCAGATCGAAGCTCCAAAAGACGCTGATCGAGTAAGAAGGTCTGCATTCGGAAGAATTTCTTCAATAATAGATAAACAAAATAATAACCTCGAGTATTTAAATAGTGTTAGAGGGAAATTAAAAGAAATCCCTTCAATTGATGACACCCTGCATTGTATTGTAGTAGCGGGATATCCTAACGTAGGTAAAAGCAGCTTTGTAAAACAAATTTCAACTAACAAAAAAATTGAAGTTCAAGAATACCCCTTTACAACCAAAAAGCTGATAATGGGGCATTTTGATATAGAAAGACGATTTGATAAAATCAAAATACAATTTCTTGATACTCCAGGAATTTTAGATCGCCCTATGGCTAAGAGGAACAATATTGAATTACAAGCGATACTCGCATTAAGACTAATATCAGATCTAATTTTTTTTGTGTTTGACCCCACTCCCGCAAGTGGTTATTCAGTAGATTCTCAGCTGGACCTGTTTTACGAAGTCAAAAATAATTTTACGAAAGAAGGAGAAATTCAGATAGTAATCATATTCAATAAAATGGATTTAGCCAGTTCAGACGAGATTAAGTACCTTAGAGATAAATTAAATATCAATGAAAACGAGTATTTTCTAATAAACGCTCTATCTGGAGAGAATTTAGAGTTGTTAGGAGAATTTATAACAAAACGTTATAGTTCTAGTAAATAAAAGTTAAACTCATTCTAAATAGAAATTTTTAAATGTTTTTACAAAGAAAATAAATTATGGAAGAATTTAAGATTAACTTGGGGAATTTAAAAGTCGACCAATTAGGATTTGTGTACAAAGATATTGAAAAACAAGCAAAGATATTCGAATCATTATTTAATATACCTAAATTTGCGGTTTTACCAGAAACTACTGATATTGTTAAATTTAGAGGGAAAGATGGGGAAGTTAACACCAAAATAGCTATAAGTAGACAATTTAATATACAAATTGAATTGATCCAACATATCAGTGGAGAATGTATCTATAAAGAATTTTTAGATCAGGGTAGAGAAGGATTTCACCATATAAGTCTATATATTGAAAATATTGAAGAATATATCAAGCATTTTGAAAACCAAGGATTAGAGATGATATATTACGGATCAATTGGAAAACAAGTCTACGCTTATTTTGATACTGAAGAAACATTAGGAATGCTCCTTGAAATTCAAGAAACTAGAATGAGAAGAAAGAAAACACAATAATTACAATTTCATTTTTTATCCTCTTGTGAATAATTTTTTATTAGAAATTTCAAATCGCTTAAACTGCAATTATGGACGTCATAAATATATTAGGGCTCGATATTGGAGGAGCAAATACTAAAGCTGCCTTAATCAAGTTTAAAGGCTCAGTAATTTCCGAATCGTATTCAATTATAGAATACTTCCCATTTTGGGAAAAAACCATAATTGATATTCCTAATATGTTTAGAAGAATAAACAATAATCTTCTAGTAAAGAACCGTTTTAAATTAGAATACATTGACTTTATTTCCGTAACAATCACTGCTGAGCTCTCAGATGCATTTCAGACTAAGCGAGAAGGTCTCTCTACTATATTTAATGCGCTAGAACAAGTTTTTGAGAAAGAAAAAATGTTCTTTATCAATAACACAAATGAATTTATCAATTTTGATCAAGTTAAATCTAACCCAATTTCAGTAGCAGCAGCGAATTGGGTATCGACCTCATTATTTTTAGGTAATTTCGTTCCTAACTGCATCTTAATTGATGCAGGTTCAACTACTATTGACATTATACCTATTCTAAATTCAAAACCTATTGCTAAGGGAAAGAACGATGTAGAAAGACTCATTAACCACGAATTAATTTATACAGGGGGTCTAAGAGCAACAATACCCTCAATCACGCATTTTGTACCATATAAAGATAAGATGGTTAGGATTTCTTTTGAAAAGTTTGCGCTTGTCTCTGATGTTCATAGAGTGTTAAAGAACATTTCTGAAACAGAATATATTAACAATACTGCTGATAATCGCTCAAAATCTTTAAACGATTGTTACGCTCGTTTGGCTAGAGTGATATGTATGGATTTAGACTCGATTTCATTAAAAAATTTAGATTTACTCGCACAATATATTTATGATAAACAGATTGGAATAATTTCTAATGATATTCAAGAATTCTTAAATGCCCTAACTAAACGGTTACCCGAGTTTAACGACGACCCTATTTTTGTTCTTACAGGATTATCTGCTGATTTCCTCGTAAAAAAAGTATTACTGAAATTGGGATTTAGCAATATTTTAAATTATGAGAAGATAACAAAGATTCCTGATCATATTAGTTCTTCTGCTTTCGCTGTGGCGGGAGCTTTTTATTTTCAATTATAATTGGATTGCTTAATATGCAAAAAAAGCAAGCTATTTTCAAAATTGGCGGAAAAATCTTGGAAAATTCAACTAATATTGAATCTACCATATCCCAACTCACTCAGTTATATGAGGAAAAAGTTCTACAGAAAATTATTATTGTTCCTGGTGGGGGTTCATACGCAAATTTTATTAGAAGAATAGATGATGAATTAAAACTTGGAGACGACCTTAGCCATTGGATGGCTATTTATTCTATGAACCAGAATGGAATAGAATTAAAAAGAAAATTTCCCGAATTAGAATGTATAGAAGATTTAAAAGAATTTCAAGATTCTAATAAAAATTTCTCCATCTTTTTACCATATAATTATCTCCGTAATAACGATAATCTTCCACATAATTGGGATGTTACCTCTGATTCAATTGCATATTATGTAGCAGATCAATTACAATTTAACCAATGTTTCTTGGTTAAGGATATAGATGGAATCTATAATAGTGATGAGGAATTAATTAAAATTCTTACCACGTTCCAATATTCCAAATTAAAAGAAAGCAAGAAATTGGCTAAAATTGGACTAGACCAACCTATTTTTAAAAAATCAAAACCAATTGATTCTTATTTATTAACTTTAATTGACCAAACCGGAATTCCTTGTTACTTATTAAATGGTAGCTTTAACAGCCAAAGAATAATTGAGTTTTTTGATTCAAACATCCTTAACGAAAAGAAAACATTTACAAAAATAATTAGATGAAAGGAATTCAATCGTTATGAATAACCTCAAATAGTAGTAAAATTTACTCAAAATTAAAATAAAAATAATAAAAGTTCTATATCAAAAAAGAATGGGATCTTATCATGGATTTTGAAGAAATGAAAAAAAATGCTGAATTTTTGATAAAAAATGTTAAAGGAATAGATATTCCTGGAGTTGTTAACGTTAATATTAGATACAAATCTTTAGTGAACTTTGCTAAAGTATATGGAATAACCGACCCAAAATTTGTAGGTTCTGAAGAAGATGGCATAATAGCCTGTCATGGATTTGCCAACCATTTCACGATCAAAGCAGTCTACAAGTTACTTATAGGTTTTAGAATAGATCAAAATGGTGAACCGAGATCAATAATGCTCGATCCAGGGTATTTATTGCATACTGGAAACATCTATAATTGGGAGGGGTGTGTGGATGTCAAACCTGGTGATAAATTATCATTGACTGGTTCTTGTGAAGATGCGTGGCTAAATGAGAAAAACATGATGTTATTCTATAAATTCTTAGTAAAAGTAAAAAATCAAAATGAAGAACCCGTGTGTAAAGTGGTAATTACTGCAGGGGTTAGAAAAGGAGGGTATTAAAATGGTAAAAATTTCTGATTACGATGTTGGTTTTGTAGTAAAAGATCAATTTGAAGGAGTCACTCGGGAATTATTGAGGACTTATGCTAAAACTTCCGGTGACACAAATCCAATCCATACCAATGATGCTATAGCTGAACGAGCAGGATTAAAAGGGATAATAGCGCATGGTTTGTTCTCAACAGGTTTAATTACTAAGTTATTTGAAGACCACTTAGATCAAGGAAAATCAGGAAAATTAATTGAGATCAATATAGAAATGCGTGGAATGGTAAGATGTGGAGATTTAATCATCACTGAAGCTATTGTTAATAAAGTCGAAGGAAAAAGGGTGTTTTTTGATGTTGAGCAACGAACAATAACAAAAGTAGATGTTAAAGATATGAATGGGAATATAGTAAAGCAATTCGAAGCAGGCGAGAGAGGATATATATCCGAAAAAGACATCGAAAGAGGGCTAGTTAAAACAAAGGAAGTTCCAGAGGGGATTCTCACATATCGCGAAAGAATTTCTACACCCGGAACTGCCATAATTGAACTGCATGAATGAAAACTCTTCCTTAAAAATATAATTATTTATTCTAATTTTTTTATTACTCTTCTCATTAATTTTAAAATAGCAGAATTTTATGTTAATATTGAAAAACATTTTTAAGCATTAACAACAAAAAGATAATTGGTTTAATAATAGAAATACAATATTGTAGGCCCTGAAAATTGACCTTTATAACTCTAGACCCGAAAAAAGTTGAAGATTTGATTTTAAGTGGTAGCTACGAAAAAGCAGCTGGTGAATTATTTGGAATTATTGAACAACCAGCCAATTCTGATAAAGAACTAATTTATGATACTTTAACATTATTAAACAAAATCTGTGATAAATCTCCAGCAATTTCATTAAGAACGGTTAAAAATTTAGCCAATACGATTAATGATCTTAACTCCTGGGTTAGACTAGTGTCCTTGGAAATTCTTTATCAAGTAACAATGTATCGTCCGAATTTACTGATTGATCTAATGCACGAGATTAGATTAAGACTATTCGATCAAGAATCCTCTATTAGACGTCTAGCTGTAAAGATTATGGGAAATCTAATTCTCTCATTGCACATCGATAAAGAGGAATTACAAAACATAATCGAAGAATTTACAGAGAAATTGATGGATAACGACTGGAAAGTTAAGCTTCAAGTAATTAAAACGCTTAAAAAAATCTTGAATCAAGATTATACCAAAATTAAGGAATATGAACCATTATTGTCCATCGTAATAGTAAATTTAAGAGATGAAGACGACGATGTAGCAAGATCAGCAGCAGAGCTCCTAAAAATCATTGGTACCTATTTTCTATCAAAAGAAAAAATCGCTTATGTTCTATTAAATCTTCTTTATAATGAAAAATCGAGGGTTAAAGAGCTTATAATTTGGTTATTCGGAGAAATCGGAAAAGAGGGGAGTCCTGAAATCATTCCAATTATTCCAAAATTGATAGATCTTCTAAAAGAGAATAATTATCGAATCCAACTCCGCGTTATTGATTCTCTCGTAACTATTGCAGAGAATAATTTTGATCAAATTTGGGCAAACCTAATTACTGCCCTATATACGGGTGACTCTGAATTCAGAAACATCGTTATTAATGCTCTATATCATCTATGTCAAAGTAATATTATGGAAATTTTCAATTATATCTTTGAAGAATTTGAAAACCCATCAGAAAATGTCAGAGACGGAGTCGCACTCGTCTTTAAACGACTTTACGAAGAGTATCAGGTAGAAATTGAGAATGAGATCACAAAGATTTTATATATACTAGAATCTAAATATTGGCGCGAAAGAAAAAAAACTATAATTCTCCTAAGAAACATTTGCTTTATATTAGAGAGCAAAAAAGTTGCAGTCTGGATTTTTATTGAATTGGAGAAAAATTTGAGAATTGAAAATGATCCAGATGTCAGTGAAGAAATCATCTATACTATAAAGAATATTAAAGCAAATTTTCAAGATATTGATGAAATCATTCAGGATGTCAACGAAGATCTAAGTATATTTCTTAAAAAAATCCAAGAATTCCAAAAAATACCTGCTCAATTTCGAGAAAAAATGAATTTATACATAAAAGAATTCAAATTTCATCAAACTGAAATAGAACTAGATAAGATTTATCGAAAAATACTAAATAAAATAAAGAAATTCAATAAAAGATTAAATAAGTTCGAGTACAAACGGTTAGCTTTTAATTTGATAGAGGATTGGGAAGAAACTAAAATCACGATAATGGACGAACTCAGCATTATTAAGGCGTTCATTTCAGAAGTGTTTGAAGAGAAGAAGGAAGAATTCACTTTAAATTTAAAATCAAAAATTAAGCTTTTAGAAGATCGTATTAGTATATTGAAAGCTCAGTATGAAGATATACAGGAATATAATTTTCTTGGTCATTTAGATGATTTAATAATAGATAAAGTTGAGGACAAAGAACTTGAGGAGAAATTCACCCAAATTACGCAATTAAGAAACTATATGTTTAAACTGGATGATGATATTCGTGAAGTGTTAGTAACAAATGTAGAATTTAACGAGGTTTTTAAAACACTTCTAAGTAAATGGGTTGGGTTCAAAATTGAACTTCAGGAATTTCTAAGCGATTTAGACAGGAAAATAAAATCTACAAAAGACAGATTAGTGAACGAAATTCAACGCTCTGACGGTACTGATGATACTCAGAAATTAAATCTACTGTCTTCAATATTATTTCAGGGTCATATTCAATCAATTATTACACAAGGACTAGAAGGTCTTAAAAGATTTAACGATAATTTAGATAATCTGAAATCAAAATTAGAGACATTACTAAAGAAAAGCGAGTTCTCAGATGCTAGAAAGCTTATAGAGATGAACACTAATCAAATTCAAAATTACATTGAAGATTATGAAAATCAAATTGACAACCTCATTGGAAAAGTAACTGAAGACAACGATGTGTTTAATCTTTTTGCGAGACCGTCAGTTACAAAATTTGTATCATTTAAGGAGGTTCTGATCAATAAGCTAAAGGTATTCAACCAGAAAAGTAACGACGAGCTTATTTTGAGTCAAATCAAGTATTATCTTGATGTCATCAACCCTATTAAATTAGAAAGTCTCGCTTCGTATATTGACATGGATATTAACCTTTTGAAAGAAAGAGTTGTAAATTTCGTAAATAAGAATAAACTCAGTGCACGAATTATAAAAGATGAACTCTATTCTCCTAAAAGAGAAGATATTATTGAACCAAGGGATATTTTATTTTTCAAAAACATAAAAACTATCGGAAATAAGTTGTATTTCAACTTTAAACTAAACAATCCAACAAATCTACTATTTTCAGATTTACAGATCTCTCTCAAAATTCCGGAATACCTAACCTTTATTCCTAACGAAAGTTTTCCTAAATATCTCTATCTTAAAGAATTAAAGCCGGGAAATGTGTTTAAATTTAACTATGTTTTAAAACTAAAACATAATATTGAAAAAAATCTATCCGATCCTTCTGTTGACGAAGTAAACCTTAACATTTACTATAAGGATCCCTTCGACATGACTCGTAAAATAACAAAGAAGATTTCCCTGCTTTTACCATAATATTTTATTCAATTTTTTGTCATAGTCAATAACAAAAAACGCTTATTTATCGAAAAAATAAATAATTTAAAACGAAAATATTAATATTACCTTTGAATCTTTAAATTTACAATTAACTAAGGAAATAAAAAATAGATATAATTCGTGAGGTGAATGTTACCAGAAGAAGAGAGTTATCGACTAACGCTCCAAACGAAATTATTCGGATGAAACTGTAAACTCGATTCCAAAAAATTAGACACGCTTTTGGCTAATGCTGGGTTGAAGGGGGATATCGAAGATGCTGCCATAATACCGGTTCCAAACACTGACATGGTAATAGTAAAAAACATTGACATCTTTACACCAATTATCGATGAACCAGAAATAATGGGCGAAATAGCCGCAGCTAATGTAACTAACGATGTTTTCGCGTTAAATGTCCCAGAAATCTCAGGCATGCTTGTATTTCTCGGGATGAAAAAAAACATGCCTATGCATGTCGCAGAAGGAATATTGTTAGGTATTAGAAACTTTATCGAAAATAAAATTGATTCGAAAGTACTTGGAGGTCATACGATCTACTCAGAATGGCCTCTTATTGGCGGGGAAGCTTCTGGATTTCTCCATAAAGACAAAGTAATTAAAAAGAACGACGTGAAAGAGGGGGATGTCTTAATAGTGACCAAACCTGTTGGAAATCAAGCTATCATGGCTGCTTACCGATTACAGAAAAATAACCCTGACCTCTTGAAGGCTTTTTCTAAAGAAGATATTGATGAATCAATAGATTTAGCCATAGAATATATGACTATGCCGCTTCAAAGCGTTGTAAAAGCTATCCATTCTTATGAAGATATGTCTTTCGTGCATTCAATGACAGATGTTTCTGGATTTGGATTAGCTGGGCATTTGAAGGAGATGCTTCAAAATTCAGATCTATCCGCGATTATCAAGAAGGTTCCTATATTTAAACTTACAAAGGAACTAGCGAATGAATTTGGATACAAATTTGACGAATGTGAAATGCCTGAAACCGCGGGTGGAATGCTACTTTCTGTGGATCGTGACCATGCTGCAGAGTTCTCAGAACGACTCAAGAACGAGTTTCACGTGTCTAATTGGATAATCGGAGAAATCGATAACATAAATAAACCCAGACATGTTCGCGTTTCAAAAAATGTCGAATATGTCGAAATAACTGAAATATAACGATGTTAATGATGTAGACTAAAACACTATAAGTGAATGTCTATTGAAAATCCCGTTGCTCAACGGCATCGAAGATTGAAACCCTATTTTTCTATATTATTATTTTGTATTTTTTGTTTTATGCAAATTTTTTCGTTTCCACTCTTTTAAGTACCAATTCATGAAGTTATTTGTAACTCCTAAAGAATTTTTTTTTTGATTTTGGAAATCATCTATTTTTTTCTGCTTTTCACGGAAAGTAAACATATAACGAGATTGACTAAGATTTACTTAGTTAAACTCAAAATCAAACCGCATTTATAAAGTGATGTAGCACAAGAATACTACATTTCAACCTAAGTTGTCGATCTTAATACTTATCGAAAATAATAATAAATATAATCGAAAATTTAAATAAACATTAATTCATATCAAAATCCTAGTAGAATTAAATAAAAACGAATTCCCCAAAAAGTGTGAGGTGAATGACAGAAGAAAAAAAGGAATATCGATTGACAAAGCAAGTTAAAATCTACGGATGATCATGTAAACTCGGTGCAAACCAATTAGACGAATTACTGGAGAAAACTGGGTTAGGAGGATTCATTGAAGATGCTGCTATTGTACCCGTCCCTAATTCTGACATGGTTCTAGTAAAGAATATAGATATTTTTACTCCACTTATAGATGAACCAGAAATTATGGGCGAAATCGCTGCGTGTAATGTAACAAATGATGTTTTTGCTATGAATGTCCCAGAAATTTCAGGAATGCTCGTATTTCTCGCTATCAATAAGAACACTCCAATGTATATAGCAGAAGGAATCCTTAAGGGAATTAAAAACTTTATGGAACAAAAAATTAATTCCAAAATAGTAGGAGGGCACACGATATATAGCGCATGGCCCCTTATTGGTGGAGAAGCGTCTGGTTTTGTAAATAAAAACAATCTAATCCGGAAGCAAGGAGTGAAAAAAGGCGATAAGTTAATCTTAACAAAACCTATCGGACTACAAGCAATTATGGCTGCGTATAGGTTACAGAAAGATTCTCCTGAAATGTTAGAAGAATTCTCCTCTAATGAGATAAACAAATCAATACAATTAGCTATTAAACTGATGACTACCTCCAATCAAGGAGTAGTAAAAACCATTTACTCATACAAAGATTTCTCGTTTATTCACACCATGACTGATGTGACGGGCTTCGGATTGGCTGGTCATTTGAAAGAAATGCTACAAAACTCTGCGTTATCGGCCGTTATTGATATCATTCCTTCAATAAAACACTCAAAAATCCTTTCTGAAGAATATGGATACCCCTTGAACGAAGGCCTGTGTTCTGAAACGGCGGGGGGCATGCTTATTGCTCTCGACTCGAGTAAGGTAGAAGACTTTTCCAACGCGCTCCTTAGTCAAGGCATTTCTAATTGGGTTGTAGGGTCTATAGATAGGAAAAAACCTGAACTTGTTAGAATATCGAAAGAAGTAAAGTATCTTGAAATAGATAAAGTATAATGACGTCAATGAAATAAGTTAAAACACGGAAGTGGGGACTTATTGAGAAACCCGTTGCTCAACGGCGTCAATTTTCACAATTAACTGATGAAAGGGAAATCATAATTCAAATCATGAAGATAATTAAATTCTAAAACTTACAGTTTTGTAAAAACTCATATAGTTTCTTTTGTTCTATTTTACCCATTCTTATTTAAAGGAAATAATTATCGCAGAATGGAGTTTTTATAATCCTTGAGCTTATCAATTACAAATTAAACTCCTTTTAATTCATTCCTCCAACTAACTATGAAGGAAAAATTTAAATTAATACACGATAGATTAATGATTAAACCATTAAGATAAACACAACTGAAAATAAATGGATAGGAAAAATTCAGTAATAAAGATCCTAATATCTTTATTAATACTTTCGGGAATTAGCAATATTATCCTTTATTTTGTAGTTAACTATCAAGAACCTATTCCATATTGCCCATGTGGATATAATTTTGTCATGGCTACCAGTGCTGGGCCCCGTACACTAGAACCTGTCGATTCATGGGACAGTGCGTCTAACGATGTATTAGAACAAGTAGTCGAAACATTATTTTCCTATGATTTTCATGATGTAAATTTACCTCGAACCAATCATCTCGCATATTCCTATTGGTGGAAAGACAATGTAACTCTTCAAATACGATTAAGAGAGGGCATTTTATTTCATGATGGCACTCCGTTTGACGCTGATGTCGCGAAATGGAATTTGGACAGGCTTCAATATCTTACAAATTGTTCAGGAACCAATAAAGGTGAAGTAGCTCATACACAGTCCCTATGGATGCTACCTGACGGAAGAACTCCAATAATGAAAGAAATCACTACAATGGGTGAATACAATATCACTATTACTCTTAATAACCCATATGGGCCGTTATTAAATACTCTAGCTTACATAAATGCGGGGATGATTTCTCCTACTAGCCATAGAGATTATTCCACTAATTTTATTGATCTTTCTGCAAGTAAACTAATAGGCACTGGACCATTCAAATATGGACGATTCATTCCTAATGTTGAAGTAAGGTTGGAACGATGGGATCATTATTGGAGGGCACCTGCTAAATTTGAAATTGTAATTTTTGCGATTTATAGTGATGCAAATACAGCCCATAATGCTTTTTTAAGTTATAGTATAGATGCTAATCCTATGGCTTCATATCAACAAATAGCCCAATATGAGGTAGATCCTAAACTTACAGTGAAGAGATTTTCGGATGATACTGGCAAACTAAGTTTAGTATATCAATATTTAGGATTTAACAATAAGAATTATAACGTTACCTTAAGAAAGGCGATGTCCTACGCAATAAATTACACCTATGTAATTGAAGAACTTCGCTATGGAAATGCCTTTCGAGCAAAATCGCCAATATCACCTGGATTCGGTCATAGATATAATGAATCCTTAAAAGGAGTTGAATATAATCTCACAAAAGCACGGGAAATTATGATCTCAATGGGTTTTGGTAATGTAAGTTGGACAGATGCCCAATGGATCTCAGTTGCAGAAGGATATTCCCCTTTTTTAACCATAGAATACACATATCACATTGGAAACACTTTCAGAAGTGAATTAGGGGTCGCAATTACAGAATGGTTTAAGTTAATTGGTATCGCTGTCGTAGATGATGGTTATGATTGGACAATATTCGTGACTGGGGGTGTCTCTTATGATGGTATGTTCTGTTTAGGATGGGGGTTAGATTATCTCGATTGCTTTAATATGCTTGAACCGCTATTTAATCCCACATCTGGCTCAAATATCTGCCAAGTGAATGATTCCCAATTAAACTCATTAATGGCTCTAGCATTAGAGACCACAGATGATGTTGTTCGAAATATTATCTACAAGGATATTCAGTCCTATATCTCTGAAGTCGGATTTTTCCACGCACCTCTTTATCATCCCAAAATCGTATCAGTACATATGGCTAATATCTATGGTGTGCCGTATAATGCAATGGGAGCTCTTAGATTCTATCCTATGTATCGCGGACTTTTCTCACCTTTTAATCCTTTGGCCTAGATTTTTTTAATATTTCTTAAATGGGAAGACATCTTTGGTAGGAATTTTCTTTGAAATAAGACGGACGCTAAATTTACCTTTAAAAATTAATTTTGTTGGAAGAAAATTTATAGTAAATTGAACTTAAGTTTATATTTCCTCGTTTTCTTCTTATACAAAAAGAAGAGAGGTTAAGATTATGGATAAGGAGAAAAATTATTATAAAATTCTTGAAGTCGAAAAAGACGCTTCTGAAGAAGAAATTAAACTGGCTTATCGGAGATTAGCGAAAAAGTATCATCCTGACCTTAACAAAACTGATCCCAGAGCTAAAGATAAATTTATAGAACTACACGACGCCTACGATACACTGAGTGATCCTCAAAAAAGAAAAATTTATGACCAAATAGGCTACAATCCCAGAAACATTGATTTTAGTGATATGATTTGGAGAAATAATTCCTCACGATTTAGAGAAATTTTAAGACAAATATACGGAAATTACAATAGAACCCCATATTACAAACCTCCTCCTGAAGGAATGTACACTTAGTATTTAATTAATATTATGAGTTAAGTTCTTATTTTTTATTCAGGATTTCTGCATACAAGGCATCCCAATCTTTAGGGGGGATAATTTCGTTTTCCTTTTTACGGAGTTGAATCGCATCTGTTGGGCAAGTAGGTACACATGCTCCACATCCGATGCAATTATCCCGACTTACTGTAGAGATATCATCAACGAGAGTTAGTGCATTCATTTGGCAGCGATCTATACAAGTTCCACAACCAGTACAAGTTTCAGAATTCACATCAGTGTAATAATTAGATTTGAGAAATTCCGTTGGTTTTGGTAATCCTCTTCAAAAAGATATGTACTTTCATAAAGCGAATGAGAAAATTGATGGATTAAGAAAAATAAGGAAAGATTTAAAAAATTAGAAATTTTAGAACTATTTTTAAAAAAATAAATAATTTTGAATAATTTATCAAGGATCAAAATATCCTTTAATTATGACTCATACATATTTAGGACCAGTATATCGCATCGAATCTGAATGTTTGGTTATTAGGTGTTATGATCCTAAAGACGCTCTTTTATTACAAAAATCAGTTCAAGAAAGCGTTGAGCATCTTCGACCGTGGTTGCCGTGGGTAAAGACCGAACCTGAAGAATTGAAGGTTAAGATTGAACGCCTTAGGATGTTCCGAGGCAAATTTGATTTAAGTGAAAATTACATCTATGGCGTTTTCGATCCTAACGAGACTGAATTAGTAGGAGGAACCGGCCTTCATCCCAGAGTCGGATCAAACGCATTTGAAATCGGGTATTGGATAAATGTAAACCATGTTAATAAAGGTTATGCTACAGAAATCTCTGCTGCTCTCACTAAAGTAGCATTTGAAATAGAAAACGTAAATCGAGTAGAAATTCACATTGATCCAAACAATGTTAGGAGTGCGGCAATCCCAAAAAAACTAGGATATGTATTTGAAGCCACTTTACGAAATAGGTGTGAAAATATTGAGGGTGAACCCGTAGATTCAATGATTTGGTCAATGATAAGAGAGGAATACTTAACATCTCCCGCTGCTAAAGTAAAAATAATAGCTTACGATGCAACTGGTAATCGAATTATCTCATAATTTGAAAAAATCCAGGTAAGGATTTATCTTCAACTTATTTTCCTAACAGTGTTTTCATACTCTTCAGTATTATTTCAATTTCGCTATCGAAAGCTTGAACCCTATCAAAATTGAATCTATTTACTTCAAGTAATTGTGACACAGCAAATTCGGGAGTTTTATTGATTTTTTTAGCTAACTTAATCGCTTCCTCGAGTGTTTCATCTGGTTCAACAAGTTTATTTATTATGTTCAGTCGGTAGGCTTCCTCAGCACTCAGGAAATTTTCCTTTGAACCAGTATTCAAAGTAAGTTCAAGAGCTTTACCTCTACCTACAAGACCCATATAGGGGAAAAATAAAGGACAAGCTCCAAATCTGATTTCGGGATGGCCAAATAAGGTTCCCTTAGAAGCAACTCTAAGATGACAAATTACGGCAAGATCAAATGCTCCTGCAAGAGCAAATCCGTTTATAGCAGCAATGAGCAGTTTTGGGAAATTAAATAATGTTTTATGGAAGAGGTGATTAGACTCCACAAACTCTTCATAATCGCCCTCACCTTGGACAACTTTTTGGACCTCATCCCTATCAAATCCTGCGGAGAAAAAATCTTTCCCACCGTAAAAAATGACTGCTCTGACTTTTTTATCTACTTTTAGGGCGTTTAAAGCATGGGTAATTTCAGAACGCATTTCAGAGCTAAGAGCATTTTTTTTATCAGGGCGATTAAAATTAAGGATGCAAAACCCACGTTTAAAATCAAGCTTTATGTATTTATAATTATTAGATTCCATAAATGCATTAATCTAGAATCATTAATAATGCTATTCTCTCTCTCTTATCTTACCATTTAATCTTAAAATTATCACTCTAATTTCACCTAGAGCTCTTTCCGCTAATTCATCTCCGTTTTCGATGTTAAAGCCAGTTATCGATATTTCGACTTCTAGCGAAAGTCCAATTCTAGGATGAGTTTTAATCCATAATTGCGGATATTTCTCTTCGAGTTTAGTAGTATAAGGAGCTATTTGTGATTCCCCAATACCCATAAAAAACAGACCTTTCTCAACGAAGTTACCTCTCTTCTCTTTTAAAATTGGTTTAACAGTACTAAGAAAAATCGCTTTCATTTCTGAGGGAACCCCCGGTAATATGAAAATTGAAGTTTCTCCTTCCGTTAATTTTACTCCTGGGGCAGTCCCTCTAATATTTGGTAGTGGTATCGAACCTTGAGGAAGATAACTCATTTTCTCTCTTTCTTTGGTCATGCCTTCAAGTTTTAGAATTCCTCTTTTGTAAGCGTGTTCGTAAGCTTTCTTTATAGAATTATACGCGTGTTGGTTTAATTCTAGTTTACGATTTAAACCCTTTGCCATACCCGTTAAAGTCATGTCATCAAATGTGGGACCAAGCCCTCCTGTAGTAATTAGCATGTTTGGTTTACGTTCTAGAATTGTTCGTAAAGTTCTGGAAATAACCTCTATATCATCCTCTATAGTTGTAATCCTTTTCAATTTGTGCCCGTATTTGGCTAATCTTTTACCTATCCAATTTGAATTGGTATCAAGAGTTTTTCCGATGAGGATTTCGTTTCCGATTACTAGGATTTCAACTTCCATTTTTTCAACGAGTAGATACAGTTAGTGTTTATTCTTGAGTTCAAAGATAATTTAAATTATTCTTAATATCTTAATATAATCCGTAATTTTAATAAAAAGTTATGATAACAAGATTATGA
The DNA here is from genome assembly GCA_019894735.1 of Promethearchaeota archaeon. Next base: position 45,757 of record JAGXOB010000004.1, read on the forward strand.
CAATAGAAATAGACGATAGTGGAACTGGAGACTTAGTTGGAGACGCATTTATTGGGTTTTATCGAAAGGATATGAACAAGATAATCTTTAAACCTCTTTCTGTAGAATTTTTTAAAGGGGATAACTGGAAGAAGAAAATGCCTCTAAAAAAAACCGTTGATCTCGTTAAAGAAGGTTTAGAAGAGCTAAAATTCGATAAAAAGAAAGAAAAAGTGCTACTTTGTAGAGGAAATATCTTTGATGATGTAAGAGCTTACTTTATTGAAGAAGGCATTCTATACGAAGACGCAATCATTGAGGGAAAGCTTCAAGATGCCGTAGAAATGAGACTAGTTAATCACTTAAGAAACGATTTAGGTATTAGGTCAAAAAGTTTAACTATTAAGAGCGGTGCAAAACGTTATTTTGTTCTATTCAATTGGGTTTCTTACGATTTCTATAACAGAGAGAAGTACGTTAAATCTGGGTTTAAAAAATGGAACATTGTTTGGCGAGAAAGAGCTATTGAGAAGTACGAAGAAAATAAATCTACTAAGAATAGAAGTACCTACTGATTTTTTGATTTATACAAATGAATTTAATAATTATTGATCACAAATATAGATGAAGTTTAGGATATCGTTTACGAGATATTATACAAATATTGAATATTTATATAATATGTGGAATCAGAGGGAATTCTCGAAAGAGAATTAAATACAAAAGTATTTTGAAATATTAAGGAGATAAATCCTTAAGAAAAGAAGGAAGATGCTTATTTTGATATTATTATTATATTATCTTGAGTAGAATTATGAAGATTGTAATTTTCGTACCTCATCCTGACGATGAAATTTATGGCGCCGGAGGATCTATACTGAAATGGATGGAAGAAGGCCATAATGTCCATATAGTGTATGTAACAGACAACCGCGCTTTAATAACATGGGGAAAAAAACACGATCAAATAATAGAAGAAGAAGCAAAGGATTATCTTAATTTAAGTGAAGAAGAAATCGGTAAAATCGGATTAAAAGAAGCTAAAATTGTAGCAAAAGCTTTTGGTTTTCCGAACAATAAGGTTCACTTATTTGAGTTTCATGATCAAGACGCCATGAATCAAATAGAGAAAGGGATAGATTTATCTAAAAAACTTATCATAGATGCTGATAGAATAGTATTACCCAGTAATAACAATAATCATCCGGATCACCAAGCAACCCATACGATTGCGAAAAATGCTGCGATAGAATTAAATCTCTTAAATACGGAATTTTATGTGTATGCAATTTATAATTTAATGAAAGCCCCCATGGAAAAGCAAGTAAAAGTAAGAATCGCTGATTATCGATTTAAAATTTATGAAATTATGAAACTATATAAAACTCAACTATTGTTTAAAGATACGAGACTTGGTTGGCAAACTCTTACAAGAAAACGAGCTGAAAGGTTTGGTGTCTATTCCTTAAAGGATGCTGGAAATTTTTATAATTTCTAGTAGGAAGAAACAAGCTTTATTTTACGTTAGTACTGCAGGTGGGACATACTGCAGAATTAGCTGGGATTTCACTGCCACACGCAAAACAAATAATTTTAGTTTTATCTATAGGTAAATCTGGCTCAGTTTGACTCTGAGCTTTCACTTCTTTATCGTTATGTGTAAATACGCTCATATCATGATCTTGACTGAGTATTTTCTTAATATAATCTTGATCGTGAGGGGTTACAATTTTAAAATCTTCTGAGGTTTCAATTTCTTTAAACCCTATAGGTAAATTTTTAATTTCACTATTCTCAATAATTTTTGCTTTATTTATGTCGTCTGGTGTTCCACTATCATCTAAAAATGTCGGTCTTTCAGATGTTTCAGAGTGTTTAAATTCAATTTCATCTTCAACTATCTCTTTATTCGTTTCTATTTCAGATGATTTTAATGAGGGGATAATCTCCTTTCTTGAAATATGTTCTCTCTCTTTGTGACCATATAATTTTGATTTAAGATCCTTAATGTGGTTAATTATTTGTTTGGTTTTTTCAATAAGCATTGATTTATAGTACACTTCTATATTTGGGGTTTTAGAAGCATTTAACGCCATTTCAGAGATATCTAACCATAGATCAATAGCTTCTTGAAATCTCTTATGTTTTTCTAACCCATTTGCCTTAGCAACTTTGTAGCTAAGTTCTTGGTTGAATTTTGCGATATCCATTATTACCAAAATGCAATTTTAATTTGTTCTCAAAATTATCAAGTTAATTCAACTATTTATAATTGCTAATATAAGGATATGTATAAAAATTAATAATTGGAATTTTTATTACTATATTAAAGAAAATACTATTCACCTATATTTTATGTCGTTAAGACCTTTCTCTACTACTGAATTAACTAATTTAAAAGAAGCTATTGAACGAAACGGGTTTAATTTAAAGGGAACTATCGAAAATTATTTTAGATACAGCGTTAAAAAAGACAAATTGATCCTTTTTACGATAAAATTTCCAGTTTCCTTACCTTTAAGGTTAAATTTTCCATTTGAGGTAGTGAGTTTTCGTATTTCTCTTGCTTTTAAATTATGGGATTTAAATCAAAATACGAATAAGGTCATTATTTTTATTTTGAAAATGTTGCGAGATCTGGCTCTTCAGATCTCCCTAGAACATAATTTTCCTATAAAAGGTAAGGAGACTCAATTACTTGATCTATTAAATCAGCTTATGCCTGAAACCATCACTGATGAAAATGACAGTAGATGGTTAAATCGTGTCCGAATATCGTTAATGAATAAACGGGGAGCCTTTGAAGAATTTGATAGTTTATATACAAATGTAATTGTAAATGCTCTTGAGAATACTAGGCTAAAACCTACCTTTAAACTACCTTGGGAATTGAAAGATGGTGTACCTAAACTTAGAACTTCAGAAACATTGTTTTTCTCTAATGACGAAGAGTTTGACGAATTTTTTATAATGGAAAAAGGATTTTTCACATTTTTCAAAGATTTAGAATATAATAAATTTTATATTAGGTCTTCATTTGATTCCTATACCCCGTATATTCTGTATTCATTGTTTAAAGAGTCTGATTTTAAATTCGAAACTTATGTTGAGAATTGGATTAAATTCTCTAGAATGATGATAAATTCTCTTCTAGAAATAATCAGACTAGCAGATATTAACCAACATGATTATATTAATTTTAATCCTAAAAATGAATTAGATTCAGAGGACTTTGAATTTGAGAGTAATAACTTTCCTTTTTCTGCTCTACATTATGAAAGCTTATTGTCAAAAGGAGATTTATACCATATCCACAACGATTTGTTTAATACACCCCCTTCCAATTTCGAAGTAATAAAGTCCATTAATTCTTATATCGATGCAGAACAACTAATAAAAAATTATCGGTTTGACCAGGCTACTCAACTTTTAAACGATTCTTTAAAAATTTTCAATAAAAATCGCCAGAAAAAAGTTGTAGTCTCAATTCTTTTAAAACTAAGAGAAATCGCTTATTTACTAAATCAGGATGATGCAGAGTTCAATTATTTGCAAACTGCATTAGGAGTCGCCAAATCTGGAGAAGTACCAATAGAATACATTATAAAAATCCACTATTATTTAGGAGAACGGTATTTTAAGCGTGAAACATACGATAAAGCTTTATCCCATTTTAATATCATTGTTAATTTTTTAGAAAATGAAGAACCATCGCTTAATAAAGATGAATTTCTTGGGATGGCTTACTTGTATTTAGGTTTAATTAATGGAAAGCAGAATAAATTAGCTGACGCGAAAATGAATTTCAAAAATGCTTTTCAACTAGGAAATACATCTACTAAAGTTAAGTTGAGTTACCATCTAATGCGAGCTAAAAATTATAAATTAAAAGGTAATTTATCTCAAGCTCACAAACTTCTGAGAACAGGCATCGATACAGTTGGTATAAATTTTGACGAAAAGGAATTCAATCCAATTCTTTATGATTTAGTTTTAGAATTAGCGGAGTTCTATATACATCATAGAGTTGATTCAAAGAAAGCCTTGTACTTAATGAAGAGTATTGAAAAACGACTTTCTCTTGGTTTAAAGAAAATTCACGGTATAAGGAGAGCAATTCGATGGAATTTATTAATGTGTGATTACTACGATTTATTAGCTCGCGATAGCGATAATTCAACTCATTATTATCAACAAAGCCAAATATTAATTAACCAATTAAAAAAGATTGGAGTAATAGCTTAATACATTTTAAAAGAAATTAGCGTTTATAACTTGCTCGTTTTGCTCCAAGAGAATCTTTTTGTCCCCCGTATCTACCTTTTTCAACTCTTTGTACATAAAGTTCGCGAAATCTCATTCTGGGAGGCTTTTTCTTCTTTGAGTTTACTCCCGTTCTTCGAATTTTAGGAGTTTGTTGTTTTACTTTTCCGGCTTTAGTTAAACTTCCATGAGAACCTGGCATATATTATATATCTCCTTTTAACTGTGATTTTAAATAGTAAACTTTAATTATTTATAGATTATAATATCTAAAAATCAAAATAAACTCTTAAATTTTGTCATTATCAAGAAAAAAACTATGTTTGAAGAAAAAATTGGACTCCATTATTTTTATAGATTTAGCTTTCATTCTATTCTATAGAAATGTAAGTAATTATTCAAATTTGATCTTATTATGTCTGAAAAAAAATTCACAGAGGAAACCCATGATAACGCGAAAGTAATTGAGAAAAAAATCCAATACGGGGAAAACGAATATGTATGCTTCGCTTGTGGTGAAAGAATCAAAATTGATACTAATGTATGCCCTTATTGTAATACAGTCCTAAAGAAAAATGAGACAATATTAAAGTAATAAAATCTTACTAACAATAAAAACTAATTAAAGCAAAATCATAACGTTATCAAATGAGTATCAGAGATTACAATCGCAAGAGTTTTTCAGTAATATCGGGATTTTTTGTGTTTTTAACTCTTTTATTTTTCACTATTGGGCTTCTTCTGGAAATTGGCTTCATAATGATGATAATTTTCCCTCTACTTGTTTTTGTTTTAATTGGTTTCTTAATATATCGCTATACTGGAGAATCCAAAAAGTATTGTCCCCGTTGCAATGTCCCAATTAGTATTTATACGGAGTATTGTCGTAATTGCGGCCTGAAACTAATAAATAAATGTCCAAATTGCAATATCTACTCGAACGGAAAACTTAATTATTGCGATAATTGTGGGTATGAGTTTCCGGAATATGAAGGTGATAAATTGCCGTTTGAGTATAAAGTTTATGAAATTGGAGAACAGGCGCCAGAAAAACCAAATTTTTGTCCTACTTGCGGATCTTCATTGAAGAACGCTGAAAATCTTAGATTTTGTGAATTTTGTGGCTCGAAAATTGTCTAATATCTAAAGTTCAAAAAATTTTTTAATCCTAAATTATTTAGACATTTCATAAAACTGAAATAAAATGAGCAATTAGAAAATTTAATAGTTTGTTGATATTTAAAATAAACTAGTTTACGCCACGACTTTTTAATTCATAACATGGGGGCGTGGCGAAGCTCGGTATAACTTTGCCCATTCGGTTCAAAGTGCTGATCGCGGCAGGCTCCAGACTTGTTGGTCACCGGTTCAAATCCGGTCGCTCCCACTTTTTTTCAATTCGTAACTACATTTTTAAAAATTTCTTCTTAAGTAAGCAAAAGATATCCTCTAAGTGATATGATTGTACGTGAAAGACTTGTTTCACGATCAAAAATGTCGGAATTTCTCTCTTTTTTCCTAAAAATCAGCACACCCTCTTTAATTTATAGTTAATAAGTTTATTTAGATTTATGCTCGAAGCTGGAAAAGACGATAATTCCGTTGAACAAAAATTAACCGAATCAGTGTATCGTTCCCATAATTTCAATGTTATACCCCCGATTATTGGAATAATTATCGCGGATCAGTATGGGAATACTATCACGGTCTTTGAATATGATTCAAATGACGACGATAGATATGGACCTATAAAATCTTATCTATCGAAAGACCACGAGAATTTTTTAGAAATTGACTTGGTTTCCATGTATTTAAGCTCGTTTAAGATTTTTGCCGGGCAAGCCAATATTAAAAACCTTTCTCACCTCGAAATTTACGGTTCCAACATCAAAGCTCAAATCTACTTTTTACTTGAGAAATTTATGGTTATCATATTTCTTAATTCTAATACTGACCTAAATTCAAAACAAAGAACCCTAGTTATAAAATACTGCGAAGATAAATTAAATAATTATGAATCTGAATTTGAAAACTTTAATGACAGCAGTTCTAGAGAAACCTTATCGTTACTGGAGCAAAAGGGTAAAAAATGGTTAAAAAAATTCAATACCCGATACATTCAGACTTATAAAAATATTTACTTACGGAAACACGAAACAACTGAGGAATTAATGAGTCAACTAGAGTCGATAATCCAGAGTGAGATAGATGAATACCTGAACTATGTTCCAGATGAGATAAAAAATAATTTTTCTAAAGAATTAAAGAATAAAATTCAAGATAAACTCTTTGAAATAAACCTAAATATACCTGAGAAATATAAGAATGATTAGAGTTTGAATATTATTAAAAAACATTACAAAAATATAAAAAAAAAGAATATTAACCTTGAAATTTTACTAAAACTGTAGTAGCAATAAGATCAAGCGTTTCCTGAAAGCGTTCATCTTCTATATTTCCTATTTCAAAATAAAGGGCTCCTATCTCTCTTGTAAGAGATAAAATTTCTTCATAAGGTATAACTGTATTATTTCCTAATGCTATAACTGCTATTGGTATAGAAATCTCCTTCCGTAATTTTCGTTTAGTTTTAAATTTTAACCCCGTGCTTTCTTTAAGCTCATCGTAATAAATTTTAAGCATATCAAAAGATTTTCGGTCTTCCTTGTTGAACACTAGAATTGCCGCTGTTGCGCCCTTATAGAATTGAGGCCTTAAAAAAGCAAATCGGTCTTGACTTGTAACATCCCAAATTTGCAACCTTACTAGAATATCGTAAATCTCTGTGAATTTAGTTAAAAAATTAACCCCAATAATATCCCTCTCAAGAGCTATATTAGGTTTATTAAAAGTCTGCGTAAGATAGTCTGATTGTTCTTCCATTAAACCGAGAATTATAACTTTTAGCTCGTGATCGGGCTTGTTTCCCCATTCTCTAAAGTTAGTTAGAAACTTTTCATATCTCTGGATTTTTTTCCGTAAATCGTATATTTGGGTACGTTGTTTACTTGAAAGAGTAAATCCCATGACTCGAAGCAGAACTGCTTCAGCTTGCCCTGGACTTATAGTTTTTTCATATTGCTCACTAATTTGATTGGAAACCTCTTTAATTTCTAAATTTTTTGAAATTTTCTCAATAGGAATATCTATTTTCATTAAATATGTCTTCAAATCATTTATTTCCTTATCATTATAGGGGGGGGATTTGGAATTCATTTTCATCCTCCATTTCGTTCAATATTGACGGCAATCATTATTATTGACGTCCATTCTAGAAATGGACTTTCTGATATTTAAATGTTTGTGAAAAAAATCAATGAAAAATAAAACGTTTTATAGTAACAGAGTTATTTTGTATTCAAAAAAGAAGATTTATTACTAATTTAAAGTACAAATAAACTAATAAAAAAATTTAAACTGATAGTGGGGTTACTAGAATGGGATTAGGATCAATAAAGGTTAATGGTAAAAAATTTAGTGTAAAAGAAGAGCTCGGTCTAATTAGATTATCCATAAATTATATGGATATAGTGGATATTACAGAGCTAAAAGACCTTAATAAGTTAAAAAACGTTACCTCTCTGGATCTTTCAAACAATAAAATTACAGAATTGAGAGGCTTGGAGGAATTAACAAATCTTCAACAGCTATTTCTAAGTAATAATCAGATTAAAGAGATTGAAGGTCTTGAATCTTTGGTAAATCTTGATCGTATATTCTTCAGTGGAAACAAAATTACTGAATTGAAAGGTCTCGACACTCTAACTAACCTACAATGGTTAGAAATTAACAATAATCAGATTAATGAGTTAAAAGGATTAGAGTCCTTAACCAATCTTATCAAGTTGACACTTGTCGGAAACCAAATTAAGGAATTACGAAATTTAGATAAATTATCTAATCTCGTAGTTCTCGATCTCAATCGTAACCAAATATCAGAAATCAAAAACCTAGAAGCTTTATCTAATTTAGAGCGCTTGTTTCTTGGTTACAACCAAATATTAGAAATTAAAAGATTGGACACTTTGACCAAACTCACAGTTTTATATCTTAACAATAATAAAATTACAGAGATCAAAAATTTGGAATCGTTAGTAAATCTAGAAACTTTATACCTTGATACAAACCAGTTAAAGAGTTTAAAGAATTTTGAAAGTTTGGAAAAACTTGAAAAGCTCTACGTTTTATTTCTAGGTATGAATCCAATAGAAGGAGAAGACAAGCAATTCGCTAAGGATAATATTGAACGAGAAGAAGTAAAAAAATTGCTCCAATCTTACAGGGAATGGAAGAAAGAAAGAGAAAAAAAATAATTACTAATTCTTATTAATGGGAAATAAGATTTCTGTTTGAAGTTTTTCGGGAGCTACCTCAGAAGGATCATTTAAATATACTTCGTAAGCAATTCCAGTTGCTTCATATCCTTTGTCTTGAATAAATTTAGCTAATGTTTCATAAGCAGGCCTCATTTCACTATATGGCCCTAAATATAAGCAAGATGCATATTTTCCTGCTGGTATTTCATTTGCTTCAATTTCTTGATTAGTAGGAATTTTCTTAGAGACAGGAATCCCAATCTCTACATCTAAATTTGCCATGTCTATATTTTAATAGGCAACAAAAGGAGGACCACTCATTTGTTCATTTAATAGACCGAGATATTGCATGATTGCTCCCCAGTTCTTACCTAAAGCTTGAGGTAAATTCGAGGCAGAGCTAGTAGTTCTTATCGATAGAGTATTTTGAGCGTCGCGCTTTATTACTTTACATTTAAAACTCATACAATTTAACCTTTTTTTATATTAATTTCTTTTAGTCTAATCTAATTATTATTTTTTGTTGTGATAATAACTTTTTTAATTATATATCAGTACGAAGAAAGTAATTTTTAAGTGAAAAAGTTAGTCCTTGAAATATTTTGCCAAAAACCATACTTCAATTACCAAACCTACTAATCCTACAACAAATGGAGCCGTGTAATTTATATTTTGGGCAAGAAATCCTCCAATCGCTCCAGTAGGTAACATACCAATTCCTCTGATAAATGTTACAATTCCATAAGAGAAGCCTTTCCTGTTATCATCTAAATTAGTTAAAGTCATCTGCTCTGAAGGAATGAAAGTAGTAACAGCAATTCCAAAAAAGATTTGTCCAATGATCAATCCCGGAAAAAGGAAAAATGTAATCCCTTGAGCCCATAATACCGAAATTAAAATGTTCATGGAAAAAAATACCATTCCGAAAAATTGACTTATAATTAAACATTTTTTTCTGCCAATTTTATCTGCAATTCTCCCAGCGGGAATTTGAGAAACCATATTCGAGATTTGAAACCATAGAGCTATAAATGCGATATTTGAATTTGAGAAGTTATAATTAGCTGTTAAACCAGCGTTATAAACAGATAATACTATACCCCATACAAAAACATCAAAAGCAAAGAAAAAAGTAGCTACTTTTATTTTTGAGTTTTGAAAGAGTTTTGGGGATTTTTTCTGTACAGAATCAGGGGAGCTACTTAAATCTCGTATTTGGATATTGCTCGAGGATGTGGGAGTTCTAATTATAAATACTAAGATCAACCACTCGATAATCAGGATGATACTGAAAATCAGAAAATAAATTTGTGGCTCAAAAGCCGGATTTAGCACTACAAAAGACGTACCTCCAATAGCTCCCCCAAAATATGCGAAAAATACAAGACCGTACATTATCCCCTTCTTAGTTCCCCCACTGTTTTCAGATACAAATATCTGAAAATTTAAACTGTTTACCATTGCGCCTAATACATATATGAGGATTCCCACTATAAGAATTGGGATACTATTTGAGAAAACTAATATAATTAACCCGAAAGCAAATATCGGAGGACCGAATAACCAAATTTTTTTAATCCCGTATTTATCAGATAACATACCTATTAAAGGCATAGGGAGAAACTGCATTATGTTTGAGATCGAAATTATAATACCTGTTAAAAAAAGGGAATCCCCCGTAAGCTTATATATAAATTGTTGGAGAACTACGTTAAACGCACTGAATCCAAATCCATGTATTAGATTCATAATGATCTGAGCCCGTAGATTTCTCTTTTTTACACTGTATGATTTTTCCGTTTTGGGACCGCTTTCCGATATTCTTTCTCCACTTTTCATTATATCTTTAAATAGATTAAAGCTTAAATCGTTTGTCCTCAAAGAAACTAGACAAATTCGACTAAGTGATAATATTTTCCACTTAAAAATAAAAAAGTTAATATGAGTATAGTGTTTAAAGTTAATTTAAACAAAAAGGTTCAAAACATTATGTATCAAATTGAAAAAATTAACGACAACTGTTTCTATATTAAGGCAACTGGTACCCTTCCCCCCCCAGTCGCAGAAAGATTTATAGAAGAATTTACGGTGTTAACAAAAAATATCAACAAAAATCTGAGCATTATCGTCGACATTTCCGATGCTATCCTTTTAAGCATAAATTCAATTGAAATAATCTTAGAACTCTTAAAAAGAAATAATGAAAAACTTTTTAGATCTGCTTTCATAGTTGAAAAAAATCCACCTTTGAACGAGGAAATCAAATATATATTAGATCACGCTAACTCTCCTAAAAGGAAAATAGTATCCAGCATCGAGGAAGCTAAAACATGGATAGGTATTGATGAAATTGTGTTTAAAAAGTAATTTGGATGATTTTTTGAAGTAGACTTCTTGTTAAAGGTCTAATCTTTTTTTAGATAATTCGATAGCTTTTGGGTTATTATCTACACCAATCCATTTTCTGCTTAACTTTTCGGCAACAAACATAGTTGTTCCAGAGCCGCAGAAAAAATCCGCGACAATATCGCCTTCGTTAGATGACGCTAAAATTATTCTTTTTAATAATTTCGCTGGTTTTTCAGTAGGATACCCATGATATTCTTTTGATCTCGTGATCGTTTGATATGAAAAGATATCGTTCCACACGTCGCCAACTAATGTCCCCGGGCTTTCATCCAAATATTGTTTCCCTCTTCTTCGCTTTCTATAAAGGCGTCCATCATCGTCTTTATATCTAAACATTTTATTAATATAATCTTCTCGATAAGCTAAATATTGTTTATTAAATGTGGAATTTTCTGATTTCGTGTAATACAATATTGTATCGTGTTGACGCACCCAATTTTTTGCTCGACTTTTAAGGCCCGAAACGCTCCCTACGTTCCATATGATTTCCCTTCGAAAGTTGTTTCTACCAAAAATTTCGTCACATAACGGTTTCAAATCAAAAATTGCATTAGCATCGCAATGTAAGTAAAAACTACCAACCTTTTTAAGAACGCGATGCATTTCTTTAATCCTAAGTTTCATAAAATCTAAATATTCTGTTAATGAATTCCAAATATCCGAAAATTCTTTATAGTCAACACCGCTGTAGAAAGGTGGGTCAATATATATAAGATCGATTATTTCTGAATCCAACTTCCTCATGAATTCTAGGTTCTCTGCGAGATAGACAGTATTTAATTTCATGTGAGAATTAAATAGGAATGAACATTAATGCAATTATAATGAAGAAAGAAAGGTTAAATAAGAATTTCTTGGATGAGTTTCAAGATTACGACTTCTCAAAAATAAAAGAGACTAAAATCTTTTTAGTAGGTTCGATTCGATTTAAAGATTACTTCATTAAAATCGAGTCAATTTTACAAATTATTTATAAAAAACTTGTCGGAATTTGCTCTGTCGATGGGTTGTTAAATAAAGATACATTTAGTGAAAAAGAATGGGACAAATTACAAGAGATAGCCTTTCGAAAATTAAATGATCAAGAAGCAATTTTAGTCATTGATGTTGATAACTATATTGGGGAGCAATCCAAGGAAGAAATTGAATATTTCAACTCACGACTACATAAACCGGTATATTATTTGTCCAACCTTAAAAATATCTAATATCTATAATTTACATTTTATAAAAATCTATATAATTAATAAACTACCTCTAAAAAATCATAAATTTAGTAAAGTCGTAATTTATTAAAGGTTAAAATAGATTTTAATCATAATTAATTAAAATGGAAACTTTAACGACAACACTCACGGGTTATAGCTAAAATGGAATTGTTCCAAGTGTTTTGGGACGATCAAAAGAAACTTTTTTTAGAATTTGAAAAAAAAGGAGAAGAGCAAGTTCTATTTCTTCCTGATAAGATAAATCGGTTAAATATTCAATTTGAAATTTCAAAAATAGTCAAACAAGAAATTTGCTACAAACAATCTCCCTCGTTGGTTTCCATTAAAAAAATCTATCATTCAAATGAATATTTAGGCTTGTCTATCGAATTAGATGAAATTCAAGGATATATGGATATCCAGATTAAAATTTTAAAACTGACAATTTATTTATACTCCGGCCAGAGAATTGAATATACTTTTTCAGAGAAATTTAATGTGTCTGATATCTGGGTTAATGATGATTGCTATGCTGGTTTCGAATTCGTCGATTTAAGTTTACCCAATAATCAGAGAAAAAAAATAACTCGAGAAAGAGTAGTTCAGGCAACTAAGACCGACTTCATTCAAAAAAAAGAAGAAAAAACCGTAATTTATGAGAAGAGGAGTATTGAAAGCATTCCGACGGATCATTCTGTAATTTCAATGATGAATGAAAGTAATAAAACTTTGAAAAATATTGAGAAACATTTAGCAACACTTGCGTTAACTTTACAAAATATGCCTGTTAATCCAATATCTTACGGTCCTCCCTCTGGAATTCCTCAGAGAATTCCAGGACCTGGTATTGAAAGAATTAAAAGACCAGAATTGCAATCACTAATACAAAATCAGGGATCTTCATCTAAACTTCTAGTAATAAAGGAAATGAAAACAATTTTCAGAGAATCCACAGAGAAAAATAATGGCTTTAGTATTAAAGATATTCTAAAGCCAATGGAGGAGAGTGAACTTCAGTCAATTACCTTAAGCGAAGAAGACCTTATTAAAAAGGAAGAAGAAGCAATTACAAATCAAATTAAGCGATTTAAGAAACTACAAGAGGAAAAAATTAAATTAGAACAATTAAAAGAACCCAATTAATCTCTCTGTCTTTAACTCTTAGATTTTTATCTTTAATAATCATTGTTATTTTTATTATAAATCTTTAATTAGCTTTAATTACTAAGATATAAATGAGGACACAAAACTCAATAGAGTTAGGATCAAAATGTTATTAAATTACTTTATAGGCACAGCTGGTAGCGGCAAGAGTACTTTAACAGGGTTATTTAAGGATTATGTTACTAACCGAGATCCAGAAATCTCAGCAATTACTATTAATTTGGACCCTGGTGTCAAAGTAATGCCGTATAATCCTGATATAGATATAAGGGATTTTATTGTACTTGAAGAAGTTATGAACGAATATGGATTAGGACCAAACGGAGCTATGATCTTAGCATCTGATTTAATGGTTAATTACTTGGACGATCTAAGAGATGAAATTGACGAATATAACCCTGATTGGGTATTTGTAGATACAGCAGGACAGCTCGAATTATTTGCTTTTAGAGAAACGGGACCATTAATAGCAAGTACATTAGGATTTGGCTCGATTCAAAGGGCTGTATCCTTCCTTTTTGATTCAAATCTTGTCCTAAGACCTAATGGGTTCATATCCACACTACTTCTCGCTGCCTCTGTACAATTTAGGTTTAGAAATATATCACAAATTAATGTATTATCTAAAGTGGATTTATTAGACGAAGATCAAATTGATATGATAGTTAATTGGAGTCAAGATTTTAAAGCATTAGAAGATTCTACAAATGAAAGAGAAAGTGGATTGATAAGAGAACTGTCTATGCTAATTTCAGATGTGTTCATCCAATTAGGTTCCACTTCTGAATTAATTCCTAGTTCAATTAAAGAAGAAAGAGGATTGGATTTGCTCTTCGGTTATTTCCAGCGTATCTTTGACGACGACAAATCAAAATTTTATTAAAGTTTCATTGAATTAGTGAATTTATATATCAAAACAGAATGCATATTATTGAATTAAATTAGAGTATGAAAATTATAGGTCCTTGTGCTGGCATAGGGTCGAGATTACGCCCGTTTACATTAAGTAAGCCTAAAACATTCATAAATGTTGCTGGAAAGACCGTTTTAGAACATATACTTAATAAGTTCAGCGATACGTTTGATTCAGACACAGAATTAATTTTAATCGTTGGATATAAGAAAAGGCAAATTACAGAATTCGTCAAACAGAAGTATAGTGATAAATTTAAATTAACTTTTATTGAACAAGAACCTCGTGGATACAATGACGATATACCGTTTTATTGGGGTTTAGGAGAGGCGGTATATCTAGCAAATACGAGTTTTGAAGAAATTAGTTTTGCGAATAAAGAAGCAGATAAACGTAGTGGTTCCCTAATTTTCTTAGCAGACATGATACCTATTGAGGAATACTCTTATTTAATGTATCGATATTATGAATCTGATGTAGATGGAATAATCACTGTAATGGAAGTACCGGAAGAAGACGCAAGCTCATATGGTGTGGTTGTCGTTGATAAAAATTCACTAATTCAGAAATTGATTGAAAAGCCTAAAGATTTCGTATCAAACTTAGCAATCGCAGGTATCTACGCCTTTTCCAACTCCGCAACTAAAGCTCTCTTTGATATCCTAAAGGGGTATTTAGATAAAAGAACTGAAGACTCTAAAGAAATCTATCTGACAGAAAGTCTGCAAGAATTAATAAATAGTGGTTTTAAAATTGCAGCAATTAATCTGAAAAAAGGAATTCTGGATTTCGGTAGACCTTCGGAAGTATTAAAGGGTAATAAATACCTATTAGAAAAGCAATCGGTTAAAGTTGAAGATTTTAGGGAATTAAACATCACTTCCGAAAAGTCGTATATAAAAAGTCCTGTTTATATAGGAAAAAATTCTAAAATTATTAATTCAGTAGTAGGACCTTTTGTATCAATTGGAGCTGATTCAATGCTAGAAAACTGCATTCTAGAAAATTGTGTTATTGAAAGAAGCGCCAACTTGAAAAATGTAATCTCTGAAAAGTCTATAATTGGTAGTAATGTAAAAGTTGAAAATATTAGTAAGAACAATTTAATAATTGGAGATAAAAGCATTTACTGATTACTATTTCATTTTCCTAACAAACGATTCTTAAGGGATTTTAAGAAATTTTAATTAATGGCGTAAAATATATTTTTAGTGAGATTAATATTAAATATAAAGAGATTTTGAAATAACATGCCAAATTATAATATCGCTTTTGATGTAGCACACAAACCTAGAGGTAAAATCGACGATAATCTCACTGAACTACGAGATTTCTTAAATTCGAACGGCTTTCTTTGTTATAACTTCTTGGAAACTCCAATAACTCAAAATTCCTTGAAGGGATTTGATATATTAGTATTTGTCTGTCCGGACTTTGCTAGAATTACAATCATGGAAATTACTGAAATCAATAATTGGGTAAAACAAGATGGCGGTGGATTACTGCTCTTATCTCATGCAGGAGGAGATAGAGGAAGAAATAGTAATTTAAGCGAGCTTAGTCAAAATTTTGGCATTGTTTTTGAAAACGATCAAGTCTTAGATGAAACCTATAATCTAGGTATGGAGAATATGCCAATGATTACAGCATTCATACCACCACATCCAATTACAAATAGTATAAGTTCGATTTGTTATAGATCTGGTTGCTCCCTTAGTGTATTGGGAAATTCAATATCCGTCGTTTCTTCAAATGAGACTTCTGAACCGTTCTCATCTGCGTTGGTTTGTGTTTCTGAGCCTGTTAATGGTAGAATTTGTGCAATTGGAAGCTATGAATTATTTAGAGATAGAGTTGGTGGAGGATTTAGTAACGACGAACATCCCAGTTTTGCGTTTAACCTTTTTTCATGGTTGGTCTCAGACTATAGAATGGAACTTCATTCGACTGGTGCGATTCCGAGTATTATCCCTCAAGAGGAAATAGATGTTCAGCAATCATCAGATTATTCTTCATCTCCGACTCAACCTGGGTTAGAAAATAAACAAAAAGTAGATATCAACTTTTCTATGAACATATCAAAAAAGAGCGAGTTAGTAGAATTACTCAAAATATTTCAAAATCAAATTGATACCATAAAAACAACAATCGATAAACTCATTAAAACAGCTGTATCATCTGATAAAGATATTTCTGAAATGAAAAAACAGCAAGGAAATTCTAATAAATCTTCACCAGAGCAGATAAAAAAATCAATTAGTAATGGATTTGATGATTTATTAGTCCCCCCGGAAGAACTATCTGATTTACCTCCGAAACCCGATAGTTTAAAAATGAAAGATAGTGATGATCTTACAGGATTGCCAAAATTCGATTTAAATGATAAATTTAAACCTGCACCGAAACTGAAATCTGGAAAGAAAACTACAAAGAACGATTTAAATAATCAAAAAAACGCGTTAGAAAGTAAACTTGATTCAGTTAAAAATTTGATTGTCTTCATAGAAAAAAAATACGCTTCCAAGCAAATGGATCAGAAATCTTACGAGAAACGTATTAGTCAATTGAAGAGTGATTTGAAAACAACTCAAAATAAAATTGATGAAATCGAAAAACAATTATGATTTCTCATTTTTTGGTTTAAAATCGTCAGGAACATAAGGTTGAGCGTATTTATTCACAATTTCGAAAAACTCTTTATCACTAACACCCTTAGAGATTTTATCCAGTTCTTGCTTAATTATATTAAACGATTTCCTTAATTCCTTCTTTGAAGTCTCTTCATGTACACTTTTAACTTCGGAGACTATTTTCTTAATGATATCTTCTGGAATATCTAAGTCCAAAACTTTAATTTTATTTTGCAATGCATTCAAAACAGATTTTGAACCTGAAAATTTACCTAGATAAAATTTTCTTCTTCTTCCTACCATACGGGGGTTAATAGGTTCGTAAGTTAATGGATGGGCTAAGATTGCTGCTATATGTAATCCACTTTCGTGAGCAAAAGCGTGCTTCCCTACGATAGGTTTGTTTAATGCTAAAGGTTGATTGAAATATTTTTCACAAACTTCGCTAATTTCAGGTAGCCGCGTCAAATCTATACCAGTGTTAATACCCATCCGTTCCAAAATTGTTACTACTTCTTCTAAAGCTGCATTTCCGGCTCTTTCACCATACCCATTTATACAAGTGTGAGGATACGTACAACCTTCAAATACTCCAGTTATGGTATTAGCAACAGCCAAGCCAAAATCGTTGTGAGTGTGAATTCCTATAGGGATTTTTTTGTTAAGAGGAGTTATAACCTCATTTTTAATTCGCTTGATCAAGTGAGACGTTGATAATGGTGTTAATATGCCAACAGTATCTCCAAGAACAATCCTTTTCGCTCCAGCTTCTATCGCAGTTCGGAAAACATTTGTCAAATGCTTGAAATCACATCTCGTGCCATCTTCGGAAACCCAATTCACTTTTAAACCATTTTCTATAGCGTAATGAATGGCTACTTTTATCATCTCCAACTGTTCTTCTGGCTTTTGTTTCAATGTTTTTCTAAAGATTTGAGAAATAGGCATAAAAATTACAATCTCTTTAAGATCTGTTTCTATGCATGCGTCGATATCCTCTTTTTTTGGTCGGGCTATTCCGAGGATAGTTGCTCTATCCAAATTTTCACTAGCGAGAGTTTTAACTATTTTTTTCTCTGATTTAGATACTGCAGGAAAACCAACAGCAATTAAGTTTACACCAATTTCATCCATTAACTTCGCTAAATGGATTTTTTCATCAAGTGTAAGATAAACAGTAGGACTTTGTTCTCCATCCCTCAATGTTTCGTCCCATATACAGACTTGAGACGGTATCTCTAGTTTGTTTTCTTCTAAGGCAATTTTATTGTAATCAGTTAAAAGTTCTTCTAATTCTTCCTTTGTAAATTTATAGCTCATCTTTGATAACTAGTAATGGCAAATTAATTAATAGTAAAAATTATCTAAAACAAATAAAATTGTTTATTGATTTTTAAGAAGAGAAATTTGGAAATTATATTAGTTTTATATATAACTTCATCTAATATGGAACCATCCAATTATACATTTTTGGTGAAAATTAATTGAGTGAATTTAATCACAAAATCTTAGTTGTATATGTCGATAAATATGGTTATGTTAGCGAAATTGCCGATATTATGTCAAGAAAATTAAGAGAATCCGGTTTAACAGTCGATCTTGTAGATTTAAGACATACAAGGGAGAATAAATGGCCAGCCATAATTGATTATACTGGTGTTATATTAATTTCCGCTGGGAGAACAAAATTGTTGAGTTTTTGGACTGGGAGAGCTAGAAAATTCGCTTCTAATTATGTAGGGCCTCTCGAAAAGGAAATACTAACTGGCTTCTTCAGGAGTGATCCATGGGAATATCAAGGCTTATTAGATCCAGTTAAAACAAAAGAGAAATTCGGTAAAAGTATCTTACAAATATGTAATTTCATTCCTGATT
>JAGXOB010000050.1 GCA_019894735.1 Promethearchaeota archaeon
ATTTAATTGCTTTTATTAGTATCATTTATAAAACATTAAGCCGTATTCGGGAATAGTCGTGTATTTTTTTTCACAGCCAATAGAATGAGAAAGTATTTTGACTAATCACTTTTCAAAAAGGGTGACAAAAAAAAAGATTTTTTTATGAATCCTTTGAACTCTTATTTGCAATTGCATTTAATTGTGCGATTAACCAGCAAATCTCTTCGTAAGTTGAAGATGATTCGAAAATTTCTTGTGTTTTACGCTGTATTTCGTTCTTTGAGGCTTTATTTGGTCCTTTGTTAAGATCCAATTGCATCTCAGCTAAAAGCTGACATAAATTTTTGTAAGATATTTTTTTTTTTGATAGTTTATGTGCTGCTAAAGTTATTTCTGATTCTAAATCTGGACTTATTCCTGCTTCTAATAACTCCAAAGTTTCTTCAAATTGAATTTTTAACTCTGGTCTTCGCTCTAAATTTTGTTCTTTGATTTCTCCTTTCATTAAAGCGTCTCTTATGGCAAGAAAAGCCCCATACTCCTTATTTTGGGTAATTATTTGAATATTAGCTGCGTTATCCTTTTTATCATTTATCGTATTTGCTTTATTTATTGATATATCCTTTCTTTTCTTTGCTATATTTGATCCAAACCACAGATACATTGTTTTAGAATCGTCAATTAAATAAACTTCATCCTCTTGAAAATCGGCTTTACCTATCTTTTTTAATCCTCCCCTAACACCAACACTATATAATTTCATATGTAATCCCATTTCAAATTATTTTTAAAGCTGATAATTACACTTCCATTTAGCTTTAAAAATGAATAAAAAAATAAACCCTTAAATTTTCAAGGATTTTTCTATTAAAATTTCTACTCGAATATTAGAATCTTTCTTCGCCATAATATCGCTAAATGAATTTAAATCTTTTTCCCAATTGTGCATTGGAACAACTATCTCAGGCTGGATATCCACAGCCGCATCAGAAGCTTCTTCAAAATCCATAGTATAGGTTCCACCACACGGAAGCAATGCAACAGTTATTTTTCTTTCTTTAAGATCTTTCATTTCAGGGATTCTTTCAGTATCACCCGCATGATAAACACTTTTACCGGCTGACTCTATTATAGTTCCCGACCAATTATTACTTTTTGGATGAGTTCCTTTCTTTATTGTGTATGCAGGAAAAAGTTCTATTGAAAAATCTTTATAAGCAAAAACTTCTCCGATTTCTAAGGGTTGCCCATCAAATTTTTTTAAACTGCTTTCAATACTTGCAGGACCTAATAAAATTGTATTATCTTGCCAAATTTTCTTAATATCTGATCTCGAAAAATGATCTCCATGCGTGTGAGACGAAACGATAATATCCGCTTTTTCTTCTCCGTCTTTAATATTATAAGGATCCAAATAGATAATCCTACCGCTAAACATTTTTATTTTAAAACTGGCATGTTTCAGCCAGAAAATTTCCATTTGAGCGTCCATACATATTACCTTGTTTTATTTTAAGATATTTAAATTAACATATCTATAAATGATTTACTAGATTATAACTCTACTTCAAAAACATACTTATCATCTATGAATTGAATTGAAAATATTAATATTGATGGTTTTTTTTCATTAATTATTCAAATTTTTATACATTTAATTGAACGAATGATGAATTTGACCAGAGAAGATTTAATACAATCAGAAGCTACGATGAATCAAATGCGTAATATGGTTTACCATCTAGAAAGATTTATGAAAATCAACGGTGTATCTGGAACAAGAGAGAATTTAAGGAGAATGGGGCGAAATATCGCCCGAACTTATATAAAATATTGGAAACCAATTGATCATGTTAATAAAACAAATATTAGCAACGTAATTACCACGATCTATAAAAAAATCTTAAATAGCTCCGTTTCAGTAGAACTAGATGAAATAAATAATCTTATTTTGGTTAAAGATAATGATTGTTCATTATGTAAGTATCATTTTAGCGATATCGATGTTGCAGGTTGTGAAATTATTGCCGCAATGATATCAGAATTAATTGCTTGCATTAATAAGGAAAAACCTCAAATAATATTGCAGCCACTTGACATTCTTGAATCTCGAACATTTGGACACAAATCGTGCATTCAAAGTTTTAAATACAAAGAGGGAGGCGTATAATAATGGGAGCAGTTCAATGGTTATTAAAAAAGGTTACTAAAGTTTTTGGCAGGAACACGAATTCCCTCTTTTATGTTCTTCTTTATCGCGAAGTACTAAAGGAGATAAATGAAATAACGAAAAATGAAGATGATAGTGTAATTATACTTAGGGAAATCGGGAAAAAAGCAGCAACAGAATCATGCGAGCGTCACACGGCTGTTTTTAAATGGATGCCTGGGAGCCCAAGAAAAGTAATAGAATATTTCGAACTATTATGGGTTGTTGTTTTTGGAAAGGAATTGGAAGAGGGGGACTTAAGTTACGAGGAACTTCCTAAAGAAGGCTTAAAACATAACGATTATATCGTTAAAATAAAAACTTGTCCACTTTGTGCAGGGTATGGGATAGATGATGAAGATACTTTCAAATTTCAAAAGGTAAGCAATGAAGATAGTGAAGGCCTTGCATGTGGTTTAACGGGAATGTTAGAAAGCGTTGCAAATTTCATACTTAAAATAAAAAGAAGCGATTATAGAATTAGTATTGTAGAGAAGAAGTGCATAGCGAAAGGTGAAGAATGTCTCCAGTTTATTTGTAAAATTTATGATAATTTGGAATGGAAAGAGCTTAGTTCCGTTCGAATTCGAGATAAAATTAAATCTGGAGTTAAATTTGAAGAATCTATAGAAGAGGATGTTGTTCAAGAAACAAAATTAGATATTATTGATAAACTTCAAGAAGTCTTATCTCTTGATAAAATAGAGGAATTACTGGATGAACCCTTAGAGGGCGTTAAAAGTAAAATAGCTGAGATCATTGAAGACAAATTAAACATGGAACCAGAACACTTTTTCGATTACTTTAGAAATTACGAGGATGATCTTTTAAGAATCATTGGTTACCTCGCTGTTCACTTGTTAAATGAATATGGCGGACTAATCGAAAAAATTTTGGAAAATAGCACATTTGCTAAAGTAGCGGGTTATCTATTTAAACAATTAAGGGAATTCGTCTTACTTTTCATCCCTATTGATGTTATAAATGATTACCATCAATTATTAATTAATTTTCTCGATGGATTAGCTCCAGTTGAAATGGTAGAGAATATGAGACAATTTTCAGGTAAGGACGATATAAATTTTCTCTTTGAAGGAGCCCAAATGGCTCTTGAAAATTTGGGTATAGATTTTTCAGAGCTAAAAGATAATGTTTGGGAGGAAATCAGAAAAGAAAGGGAAGATGGTTTAATTACTTCAGATCAATCAATGATGGAAAAAACTGAAGAAAACATCCCAAAAGTTATTAGGATCATGCAGGAAATTTTAATGTTATTGAGCGATATTTTAACTCTTCCTATACGAGTTCTAATTTCAGAAAGTCATTACGGCTTAAAAACAGCTATTAATTCTGTAGTATCTGAAGAAGAAGGATTGTTCGGTAGCATTAAAGATAGAATAGATACAATATTTGATTATGTTCAAGAAATAAAGCAGTAAATAAAGATAGAAAAAAAAAAAGAAAAATATTTTTATTTATGTTTTTAGACCTAAATACATCCAAAGAGCGAATGTCATCATAAGTACTCTAACAAAACCTATAGCAATAGGTAATGTAAGAATTGAATCTAATGCTCCACAAACAACGAAAATTGTAAATCCTAGCCCTAAGTAGAAAAATTTTCTTCTCAAATCACCAGTTGCTTGCTTGGCTTTAACAAAAAAACCAATACCAAGAAATATTAATGCAACAACTAAAAATATGGCAATTAAATAAAATGTCCAGTAAGTTCTAACAAAACTAGCATCTATTAAATCTTGACCAACAATAAAACCAGGACTACCAGGAGCTAACCATGTAAATGATTGAGTTGTCTGAAACCATAAGAAATATTCGAAAACTAAACCTAGTACTATAAAAACTCCAATCAAAATCCATTTCTTTTTTGGAATTAAAAGTTCGCCACCAAGGTACAATGCGAAAATCAGTGCTGGAACGACCCACGTATAGCTTAAAAGAGAATATAATGGTGTTGGAGTTATATTACTTCCTGTAAATGTTACCAAAATCAAATCCATAAAGGGACCAAACCAAAGAAGACCAACAAAAAACATTGTCAAAGCCGCAATAGTTAAGAGTTTTGCTTTTAGCTTTATTGATTTATATAAGGATAACAATCCAAAAATCGTTGCTGATAAAATTATACCCGTAGCAGTTAGACCATCCAATAAACCTAATTCAGAAACCATTTTATATTCACATCATTCTTTATTAGTATGTTTATTTTAATACTAAAACAAAAAGTCTGATCTACTCAAACTTTTTTAAAATTTTATATAATAATATTGTAGATTTCATATTTATATAATTACTTCTTGACTATTTTCGATATTTTTTCCGAAATGATTCCACTTATTTGAAAAAAGATAGATTTTAAAGTAGATTGGTATAAATAGATTTATATTAAATTTTATTTTAAAAATTAGATAGAAACTTTTAACATTTTAGGGGTTTTTAGATGAGAAATCATGAAAAAAAAGCTGTAATAAAATTATCGATTTTTGTACCACTCGCCATTATCGTCATGATTATCTTTTCAATGCCATTAATGGGGATACCCCCTTTAGGAAACCTTTTATTTCCTGGAAACGGCGTATGGAAAGTTCCGGGAGAGCTTCCAACAGCAGAACGGTTAAACGTACCTGGGTTAAGAGGAGAAGTCAATGTGATTCGTGATGAATGGGGTATACCTCATATCTTTGCCGAATATGAAGAAGATCTCTTTTTTGCTCAAGGATATTGTCATGCTCAAGATAGGTTATTCCAAATGGATATGTGGCGTCGTCAAGTGCAAGGAAGAATGTCAGAGATTTTAGGAGAGAGTATGTTAGCCAGTGATAAAATCATGCTTGCTAGGGGTATGTTGGATTCAGCTATTAAAACTGATGGATTATTGAGGGAGATGTATGCTAATGGGACACTTGATTTTTTCAGCTCATTTGAAAAGTACATTGATGGAATTAATTACTATATCGAATCAAATAACGATTTCAAACCATTAGAATACCATCTAATGGATTTCAAACCGACTATATGGACGACCGTCGACACATTATGTCTAGTACAGGAAATGGCAAGGCAAATGTCTTGGAATAGTAATGATTTAGAAAGATATGTTACTTTACAATCGTTGAATCATACATACTATAACGAACTTTTTGGAGAGCCTTTACCTTATCAAATTCCTATAGTTCCCGATTATGGAGATTATCAAGAAAGCCCTATGAAAGCGGGAATTGATTTGAAACCTAATGATGCTTTAAAATCGGAAATTACAAACTTTCTAGAAAAGATTCAAGAAATTGATTCCGAGAAAACCTTAATGGAGAACCAAAAAGAACAAATAATCGGGTCAAATAATTGGGTTGTTAACGGCACTTTGAGTAATACAGGGTCACCAATCCTCTGTAACGATATGCATCTTGCTTGGTTGATGCCAGGAGTATGGTACGAACAACACTTAAATGCTGAAGATACGGGATTTCATGTATATGGCTTCATAATACCGGGGATGCCTGGTGTTGCTGTAGGTCATAATGAAAGGGTAGGTTGGGGCTTTACAAACACGGGATATGATGTTATAGATTGGTATTATTATAATAAGGATGGACCAAATAACTATATTTACGACGGAGTTTCAACAGCTTATTCACAAAAAACTTATGACATAAAAGTTAAAGATCAAGAATCAATTAAGTTCGTAGTTAACTATACTGTTCATGGGCCTGTATTCAGCGATTTAGTTAATTTTGGTCTGTCATCTTCTTTAGGAGACATTGTTTTAGCGCCAAAATGGACTGCTAACGGTTATTTTTTTAATATCCTTGCTGGAAATGGGTTTGATAGAGCTAATAATAGAGCAGAATTTGACGAAGGATCAAAGTATTGGACTCTTCTTGCTCAAAATATTGTATACGCCGATGTAGACGGAAACATAGCCATTAGACCAACAGGTAAAGTGCCCATTAGAGACGATTCCAAAATACCTCCAGGACATTTAGGAAATGGAACACTGCCATATAATGGTTCAAACGGTGAAGGAGAATGGATTGGATATATCCCTTTTGAAGAATTACCTAATTCTTTTAATCCCTCGCAAAAATTTTTAGCCTCCGCAAATCAAATAGTCGCAGGACCAGAATATAAAAAATATTTCTTGCAAAACGAATATGCAGATGGGTACAGAGCTAGAAGAATAAATGAGCTTCTTATGAATGCCATTGATGGTTCTGTAAGTGTAGAAACTATGAAAAATATACAAAACGATGTAAACTCAACAGCAGCGCGAGCGTTCGTTCCAGATCTCATTGAGGTTACACACGATTATTACGGTCCTTCTATTCCCACTAAAATCAATACTGTTCTCACTGAATTAGAAAGCTGGGGTTTTATAATGGATAAGCAAGAAAGTGCACCAACAATATATCGTAAATGGAGAGATTTCTTCCAAGACTTTACATTTGACGACGAATCCTCTTTATATGGTATAAATATTCACTCTAGAATTGTTGTATTAGAGTATTTAATGAAAGAAAATGAAACTTCTCATTGGTTTAATGATATTTCCACGCCTGAAAATGAAACAAGAGATGATATAATGATGCTAGCATTAAATGCTACTATTGATTGGTTAGAAGATTTTTATAATTCAGAAGACCCCACAACTTGGAGGTGGGGCGATCTTCATCAACTTTACTTCACCTCGCTTACTCAGCTAGATTTTTTAAGTAGAGGTCCTTATGAATCCGATGGGGAAGGGTATACAATCAATCCTTCTGGGGTAAATATTGATAATGGGGTAGGGTATGCAAGGGGTGGAGCTTCTGAAAGATTAATTATCGACTTTAGCAACTTAAATAACTCTTTAAGCGTAATTCCATCGGGCCAACGAGGTCTTTCTAATTCAAAACATTATTCAGATCAGCTAGAACAACTTTTCTTACAAGGAAAATATCATTATCAATACTTTACGAACACAGCATACAACTTTCCTACAAGTGCAACCGAATCAAAATTATATTTCTTTCCAACTGGAGGTTAAAAATATGGAAGTAGAAAACAGAAATTTCTATATAAGTGTAATTGTGGTCATATGTTTGACAATGCTCTTGACAATAGTTCCAATATGGCAATTAATTATTATTCCAGGTATCATTGCAGGGATAATTAACAAATCCTTAAAACATGGAGTGTTGAGCGGTTTTTTAGGAGTTACTCTCTCTTGGGGACTTTACATTTTAGTTGGAATGATTACTAGAAATGTCTATATCATGCTCGATCAGCTTGGAGGCTTAATCTTTGGAGGCGGTTTTGGATGGGCGTTCGTAGTTTTAATACTACTCATAGCAGCAATTATAGGAGCTTTTGGTGGAGGAATTGGTAATGGTTTAATGATATTAATTAAGATGTATCTTGAAAAACATCCTTCTAGGGATTCAAAAACAGAATAGTATTAAATTATAGAAGAAGACCGATATGTAACCTTTTTTTTTCTTTTTATTAATATTTCAGGAGTATAGATTTGAAGTTAAAAATAAATCAGTTTTCTAATCCAAAAGCGAACCAATTCTATTGGAAACACTTTGGATGTTTAGAAAAACCATTCCTAAACTAGAATTAGGACTACATAATGTGCATAAAATAGCGTTCTCACCAGCTTTAGACAGGATAATAATTCCGTTTAAACCCTCAATAAGAATCCTTTTTAATTCACCCCTATCAAGTTCCTCAACTGCTCGTTCTGAAACGCTCTGAATAGCAGCAGACATGGCCGAAACAATTCCATCATTCACGTTTCTACTTAAAACGGAACAAATTGGGAGCCCTTGAACGCTAACGATGGCGGAACCTTCTATGTCACTATTCACCGCAGACAGTTTTCTTAGTAAATCCGTGAGCTCACTAATATTTTCAGACAACCATTACTACCTCCCTAATTTTTTACAAAGGGTTTATTACCTTAAATGTAATTTCACTTAATTATAAATCAACCTAATGAGTGATTAATTCATAACTTATATGATCTATTAAAATTAACTTTATTTTATTATTAATGTTTACCTTATTTTTTCTATTTATTTAAGTTTAATATTCTTTTTTAAAAAATATTTTTATCAACTTTTACATTTACTTATTTTAATGACTGAGAATAATAATTTAAAAAATCAATCTGTGAAAAAAACTAATCAAGAAGAAGCAGATGAAGAAGAAGAGAAGAAATATAAAATCGAATCTCTGATTAAAGCGGGAAACATCGCTAAAGAAGTAAAGAAATTCATTATACCACAAGTAAAGGTTGGAACGAATATTTTCGATTTTGTTGAAAAGGCAGAAGCTAAAATTATCGAATTAGAAGGAGGTTGGGCATTTCCCGTTAATGTGAGTATAAATAACATTGCTGCTCACTACACTTCTCCGATAAAAGACGACGAACTTACTATCGAGGATGGAGATATTGTTAAAATCGATTTAGGCGTGCATATTGATGGATACATTGTAGATACTGCTTTTACTAAAAGTTTTAATGATGATAAAGCACTTGAAAACATTATTCAAGCAACAGAAGTCGCCTTAGAAGCAGCGAAAATGATGGCTAAACCTAAGATTCATACGAAAGAATTAGGTAAAAAAATTGAAGAAATTGTGAAAGGCTTTAAATATAATCCAATCAAAGAACTAGGTGGACATCAAATTGAAAGGTGGACGGTTCATGGTAAAAAAAAATTACCCGAATTAGGCAACCAAGGTGGTGATATAATGGAAGAAGGAGAGATTTATGGTATTGAAATTTTTGCATCAACGGGAGAAGGGTCAGTTCACAATACTAATTCCTCCTACATTTACGAGTTAAATCCCTATGCGGGAAGAGTACCATTACGAAGAAAAACTTCTAAACAGATACTTGGGCACATTAATAAGAATTATAAAACACTTCCTTTTGCAGAAAGATGGTTAGCAAAAGATTTTAGAATGGGAGTCGCATTTGGTCTTCAAGAGTTAGTTCAGCAAGGAAAAGTTCAAGCACATTATGTGTTAGCTGAACAGAAAGGAGAATTTGTAGCACAAAGCGAAGAAACGATACTAATAACCGAAGATGGATTTAAACAGCTTACATAACGACATGAGATTTAATGAGAATATTGTTAGATATCACATGAAAAAGTTAAAAATATGTTTAATCTCTTTGACGGTATCTCCTGATAGTGCTGATGGAGAAGCTAAAGTAATCAGAGCACTTTTTGAATATTTAAAACAACAAGGTCATGATGTAACTTTAATAACAGGTAAGTGGAACAAAGATTTAGGAGATCCAAATATAATCCAATTTGATCTCATCAAAAGGAGGTTTTTTTGGGTCCCTCACTTCTTTTTTAAAGTAATTAAATTCTTAAGAACAAATAGTTTCGATATTATACACGCTAACAGTGCTAAAGCCGCATTACCAATCATTTTAGCAGGACGAAGAAGTTTCGTTTGCACGATTCATGATTTCACCCCCTTTGAAACTGAACTTACAACAATTCCCATAGAAAAAATACTAATAAAATTTGTTTCAAAACGAGCAAGAATAATAACTACTGTCTCAAATTTTGTCAAAAGAGAATTTCAATATTATATTCCAAGGATCTCTAAAAATAAAATTATAACAATTTATAATGGTATTGAAGAGAAGTATAAGCCCTATCCTATTGAAGCTCAAAGATTAAAAGAAAAATTAAATATTCAAGGCCCTATATTATTGTATATCGGAAGAATCACCCCCTATAAAGGAGTAGTTGATATAATAGAAGCCTACAGAATTGTTAAAACTAAAATATCTAATCTTAATTTAGTTATCGGGGGAAAACCAGACTATTTGATGGAAAAGGAATATAAAAATTGGAGTGAAAAGTATAAAGACGTTCATTTCATGGGTTATTTACCTGAAAATGAAGTACCGTATTATTTTTCAATGGGAGATATTTTTCTTACTTATTCTTCGTCATCCGAAGGGTTTGGTTTAACTCCTTTAGAAGCTATTTCTTGTGGAACTCCGGTTATTTGTTCATCAATTTTAGTATATAGAGAAATTTTAAAAGATAATGCCTTATTCGTCCCTCCTAAAGCCCCGTTAAAATTAGCTGAAAAAATAACAACTCTTCTCAACGATAATGAATTAAGGAACAGTCTAGTAGAAAATGCCCAAGAATTCATCAAAAAATACAGCTGGAACACTGTCGGAAAAAGGTTAGAAAAAGTGTATAAAAATTTTTTAAATTGCTAAAATAAATCGACTAAATTCTCCTTAACAAATTTAAAGCAGATATCGTTTGGATTTTCAAACTTTCCGATCTTTTCTTTGAACGAAGTATTAAACCTATTCGCACCTGGTTTTGACGATAGAATTTCAATCGCTTTCTTAACGATTTCAGCACATTCTTTTATATGTATTAAGGGAAAGCCATTATCGATCAAAAAATGCTCTTGGGGGGCGGTTTCTCCGGGGAAATATTCTATACTTGGAACATTTAAGAGGCTAGATTCACGAACAATTGTTCCTCCTCCACTGATTACTAAAGCACTGTAATAACATAAATCTACCATGTTAGGCATGTATCTAGAAATCTCAATATTGGAATTATTAATATAATCTTTTAACTTCTTTTTAAGATACATTTCTTGTTTTTCCGTTCTAACGATTAAAAAATACTTTAAATTTGGGAATTTCATAAATATAGGTGGAAAGAATTGACTAATTAGAGACTCTTCCGGTTTGAGCTTATCAATAAAATAACTAGCAAAGCTAGGTTCACTGCGAATTATTACGAATTTACCCTTTTCCAAGGAATTTTTGTCAAGGATTTTAGGATTAGGTTCGTATTCTGAAAGCCAAGCAATTTCATCTATACCGTTATATTTAATTAATTTATCTGGATTGGCGTGAAGATTGACGTACAATTTTTCGGGAACACACGCTGGAATTATTATCTTATCTAAATAAGGAAATATTAACTTACACACTGGAACATTTCGTGGTTCATCGTTATAGCCTATTGAAGGGATTTTTAACCCGTACGAGATTCTGGCACCCTCCACAGAAGAAAATGTGATAAAATAATCGGGATTAAACTTAGAAACAAAAGGAAATAATTCTGTCAAGCGATTTATATATGTTTCCAATTTGTCTTCTAATTTTTCACCACCATGTTTCCCTACTTTTTGATATTCAATGTCTAAGTCGTCTAAAATTTGAAAAGTTGAATCGTAATCTCTAGCAGTAATTAAAAGTTCTGCGTTTTCCTTTTGAAATTTCTTCATTAGAGAATTAAACATAATTGCTGTTTTTGGTTCCTCTAT
Source organism: Promethearchaeota archaeon (assembly GCA_019894735.1). Next base: position 11,528 of record JAGXOB010000050.1, read on the forward strand.
ATCAATCCAAATTTTTTTATTAAATAAACTCATTTTTCACACACTTTATCTAAAACTATTTTTAAAAATTAATAGAATTGGGTTTTTAATAGTTATGACCAATCTTCAGGAATTTTCTTTAATAACTTAGCTGGATTTCCTATAACAATATCGTTCTCATTAGTGTTCTTTGTGACCACACTACCCGCTCCAACCATGGTTCCCCTTTTTAAAGTAATTCCCGGTAAGATTACTGAGTTAGCACCCAAAGAAACATTATCTTCTATATCTGGTCCAATTAGTGCAAATTCTTTACGCGTCATGTATTTATCATTTGTTAATTTACTAAATGGTCCCATGAAAACATTGTTTCCAATTTTAGAATACAATGGAATATAAACTCCCGTTTGAATACTTACACATTCTCCTATAATAACATTTCCATCAATTATCGTGTTAGTACCTATCAAAGTATTACTACCTATAGTAGTTCTTTCTCTAATCATAACATTATGTCCTGTCTGGCATTTTTCTCCTATACTTACTTCAGAATAAATTATCGTGCCGGCTCTAATGGTACAATCTTTTCCGATTGTAATTAAAGGGCTTTCAAATTCTGTGATCTCCTGCTTCTCTTTTGTTATTTTTGTTAAATCATTTCTCTGTGGGTGTCCAATAATACAATTTTCACCTATATAAGTGCCTGCTTGAATCAATGCATTCCCATAGATCACGGCGCCTTTTGAAATGTAGACATCACTCTCAACTATAACCCCCCTACCTATTGTTGTAAAATTTCCAATAAATGCATTTTCGTGAACAACTGCCTTCTGATGTAGAAAAGAGTTATATTTTCGTTCTAGATTCATTTAATGGTTTCACTTTATGCTAATTTTTAGTTGATCTATTACTTAAAATAATATTAACTTATTCATTTTTCACATATACATGGAGAAGAGCTACATTTTTTACATTTGTTAGGATACTTATTAAATATAGCATTTTCTATGTCAATTTCTAAAATGTTTGATATAGAAATCGCCCAAGCGATAATATCTGCTAACTCTTCAGATACTTTCTGCTTATCTATATCTGGTGAATTTAATAAGGTAGCTAATTCCCCAATTTCTTCTACTAACCAAATAAAGGTAGATTTTATTCCTCTATTCATGTCATTTTGAAGATAAAGATCCTTTAATAATTCTTGAAAATCTGATATTTTCATGATCTAGACAACAAATTTGTAAAAAATAAGGATTACGATGGAGTAAATAGCCAATTGAAAATCCCCAGCCAAGCAAATATCACAATCAAAATTAAAGATACAGAAAAAATCACAGTAGTTATTGGACTAACTTTGATTCCTATTGAACTATCTTCAAAAAATCTCATTAAACCAGCACCTCCTAGAGGCATTGGTGCACTACCACTTCTTCTTTTTTTACGTCTTGATTGACCGCGTTGCGTTGACATTAATCTATTATCACAATACTTAATATTTATTAACTAAAAATAAAACATCAAAAATAATAAGTTTTATCTTGAATTGTAGAAAAAAATATGATAAATTTTTATTAATGGTATTAATTATTGTTAGTTAATTCGAGTTAGAAAAGGTATTTTATTATGAGAAAAAGAACTAAAATCACTCTATTAATTGGAGTCTTAGCGTTTATTTTTATATTTCAAAATTTTAATGATAATTCCATATATCAAGATCAAAATCAAAATGAATTAGATAAACCTACATTATCAGGTAGTTTAGAAGGAGCAGAAAACATTATGATAACTGAGCTTATAAGACGTACTAATTTAAGCGCCTCTGGTTTAATAAATATAATAGATAAATTAACAATCTTAAATAACAATGACAATCCTATAAATTCAATCCTAATAGGAGTTCCCTTAAAGGACTCAAGTAAATTAATTTATATAAACGCTAGAAGTCAATCCAAAAACACATTGATAGCTGAAAGATTGCACGGAGTGTTGGGTAGTTATGAGATGATAAACATCTATTTTGACTCCCCCCTTTTACCATCACAGGAAACGACAATATTTATTAAACAAAGTTATGTTAATCTATTAACATATTCAGTTGCTGAGCTTGAAGAAGGGTTTACTCAATTGATACGCTTCGATGGATTATTATTTCCAATCCTGCCATATAGGAGTGAAGGAGATGTAAAATCATCTTATGCCATACCTTTAAACGCAGAACTACATACCCAGAAACAATTAGAAGGAATGGGTATACTCATCGGTGATATTGTATTATACGATTTAGGTCAAAGTTTAAATATTAACCATCTAGATCCTTTTTTAACAAATTTAAACGAAGACAATGTAACTTTTGTAACTATAAAGACTTTACAATTAACAGCATTACTAATTGAAGAAATTAATAGAGAAATTTTTATCTCTCCTTGGGGTATTATTAAAAATACGGAAGAAATTACAATAGAAAATGTCGGTGTTATAGAAGCAGCTCTATTCTCACTTAACATACCTGAGACTGCAAAGAATGTAAAAGTCTACGACGAGTTAGGTGAATTATTTGGAGTAATAGAAAAATCTGATTTAGATCATTCGAAGAAGATTTTAACTGTCCAACTCTATCAAAATCGGGTATCTTTAACTCCACTCTCAAAATTTAAGTTTTTCCTTGAATATAATTTACCGCATGAAGAATATGTTTCCTACAATTGGTTTCAACAATCAATTTCAATCAATCTTTTAACAACGAATTATGATTTTTTAGTCTATAAACAAACAACCAAAGTAGTTATTGAAGGATGTGGTTCAATAGATTACACATCCTCTTCACCAGAAGCCATTTATAAAGTAGGTGGTACGAGAGTTCTAGTTTATAGTTCGGAATTGGTAAGCTCTTTTGAAGAAAAACCAGTTTTATTTACATTTACTGTTGATATTTTTGATTTAATTCTTAGACCCATAATTTTCATAATGCTTATAGCATTCTTATCTTCGATATTTGTTTTGATTATAAAAACCCGAAAGAGAGAGGAAGATGTGTCGGTATTCAAAAAAGAATTCATCCCAACAAGCGAAATAAGAGAATTTTGTTCTTTATTCGAAGAAAAAAATGCGTTACTTTTAGAAATTAGAAAAGCAGAAATTGACACAAAACGTAAAAAAATAGCAAAAAAATCATATAAAAATCTATTAACTAAGAATACGGCAAAAATAGACCAGATTAAAGAAGAAATCATACCTTTTAAAAAAATCCTGATGGAGTCAAGCATGACTTATAGCAATGTTATAAAAAAGCTTGAGATTTTAGATACCGAGAGAATCAGTGTTAACGATAGTTTAAACC
>JAGXOB010000051.1 GCA_019894735.1 Promethearchaeota archaeon
CAAGTAATTGGAGACACGGCATATTTTAAAGCACAAAAAGAGCTTGGTACAACAGTGGCCTTAGCAATTTCCATGACATTTCCTCTGTTTACATTTGTCCTTTCATTAATTTTTCTCAACCGAGCTTTTGAGTATAAAATAATTATTTCAATTGTCCTTATTGGAGCAGGTATCATCATTATAGGAAAAAATAGGATAAACGTAGAAAATGAACCCCTAAATTCCCTAGATTCGAGCGTTCAAGATCGTAAATTATCTCATAATGTATCTTTTAAATCCATAGGATACGCGTTAACTGCATCTCTTGGATGGGCTATTGGTCTTGTTATCATCGATTACGCGACAAATCGAATTGATCAAATTTTAGTTGCGGAGGGATTTAGTTCCATTATTAGTAACGTAATACGCTTTCCATTTGCATTGTTGATTTTAGCATTAATGGTTTGGAGAGAAAATAGAATTACAGATGATTCCCAATACCTGCACTCATTTAAAAAACCCTCTCAAACTTGGTTAATATTGCTTATCGCTTCTATTATAGGTACTTCTTTAGGGGCGTATTTATACACTGAAGCTGCTCGCACAGCCGGAGCCATTGTAACGTCTTTATTAGCTAGTGCTAGCCCATTATTTTCCCTCCCACTAACGTATTGGTTTAATAAAGAAAGAATAACCAAATACGGATTTTTGGGAGTTATTTTTACGATACTCGGAGTAATTATAATTCTTATTTAATAACTCATTCGTAATAATGCTCAAATAGCTTTATTTCGTTCGAAATTAAACTACTATAAAATAGAGTTGGTAATACAAATAAATTTTAGAGAAATTTATCGTATTTAAAACTATGAGTATCTAGGATATTCTTTGTCATTTCTACAAAAATTTCTCTTACATTATAATTCTCCTTAGCAGACGACTTAAAAAACTTCACTTTATCGTGTTTTTTTCTAAAACTTTCTATAACTAACTCATCTACCTTCTCGAGATTCTTAACTAAGTCACTTTTACAACCGATTAACAACTTTGGTGTTTTAAATTGTTTTTGCTTAAAAAGATGTTCATACCACCAATCTAAACCTAGTAAAGTGTTATTAAGGTTAAATAGGCTAAAAACCATAAATATACCATTTGCACCGTGGATGTAATAACTAAACATTTGTTTAAACTGTTCTTGGCCACCAAAATCCCAAAGCGAGAGTCTTATAAAAGTTTCGTTTCCATCAACAAGAATAGGAAGGTCATACGTATAGAAGTCGATACCGATCGTCAACCGTGTGTTTGCGTCGAACGTGTCAAAACACAGTCTTCTAGCGATACAAGTCTTTCCTACTGCGCCCTGACCAAGTAAGCATATTTTAAAAATATAGTAGGGCTGTTCTTCACGTTCAAGTGACATTAAAATTCAACTGACTTTTAAATTGCTTTAAAAATTATTGCTTTCTAGAAATAATCATTACAATCGGTTTTAAATTTTTATGTCAATAAGAGAAATTTATATTTTCGATATGAAATATTAGGAATTATGGATGAAAAAAATTTGTTTCCTGATTACGAACCAAAGATCACACTTGACACTCTTGAGGATTATTTAAAAAAACCGAGTAAAGTGTATGAAATCCTAGGAGAAATAGGAGAACCACACATAAGTAAGTTGACAAATATTTTAATTATATTCGACAAATATGAGAAAAAGGCAAAAAAAAAAGTGGGTAAGGTTGAGAGAGGCAATGTCGCAATCGGCGCGGATCCAGACCAATACTATCCTTCAGATGAGGAGTTACTAGTCTCGGAATTAGGGAAAAGAATTAAACAATTAATTGAATCATATTCCAAACCACAGCTGAAGACTATAAAATTAAGATACAATATTATCTCTCGACAAATTCGCTTTTTTGAAGTATCATTTAGACATGTAGATGTTATGGGTTCAGGGCGTTTCTTTTATGCTGAAAAAGCTAGCCACGAAACAATAATCGAAATATAATATTTTACTTCACTTTTAATTGGATTTCTCCTTAAATATTTAATTCGAAGGTTTTCAAATACATTTTTTAGTGAGAGTTATTCTAGAAATCTTGGGGATAATCATTTTGAGTAATGATGATAAGGTAAGAAATGAAAGTAAAATAAAAGAAAGAATTTGGAAGATTAGAGATTATATACAAGATCTCAACAATATTAAAGAAGGCATCATACATTTTTTAGTCTCCCGCAAGGAATTGGACGATGTAACTAAAGATTTATGGATTTCAGATGTAAAGGGACTTTACTACAATACCGTGTCTGCTTGGGAAATGCTTAAAAGCGCTTCAAAAGGAAATTTAAATTTTCTTGATAAATCTAAAAACTTTTTGCATAACGCAAGAAGCTTGTTAGCGAAAGTTGTTAGTGAAATAAAGTTTTTTAAAGAAGAACTAGTATTAAACCTTATAACGGAAACTGAAAACAGTTTTGAAAATTGTTGGAGTGCGTTTTATAATGAATTTAATATATTAACACCAGAGATAAAAAGTACTAAGCATATCGAAAGAGTTATTAAAGTGTCTGATTCTGAATATCACTTACCCTGTTCAGTGTGTGGTAAAATTTCTGTCGAATGCAAAATAGGCTATGGTCGGTTCGATGAACACGAATCACTTGTTTATAGTGGCATAACGCATAGCCGTTCGTTAAGAAAAAATCTCGCAAATAAGTTATTTAAAATTTTAAAGAAAGAAGATCTTTCTGAAGTTCATTCATTCATGAAGGACTATCTCTGCTACGAGGGAATAGATGCATATTGTCCTGAATGCGATAAGATATATTGTTGGGAGCATTATAACGCAAGAGTAGAATACGATGACGGTTTCTACGATTGTACTTGCGGAGAATGCCCTGCTGGACATCTTAGGATGATCGATGATTAATTAAAACTTCTAAATTCTTCATTGTGAGTGCAACCTTCACATTCAGATCCCCCACCACAATTTTTTTATAGCAATCTAATTTAGACTTGTAGGATTAAGGACTAAAAAAAAGAAAAAATAAATTTTTAAATTTGTTAAGCTGTAAGGAAATCGCTTTAAATTAAGTTGATAGCGATTTTCATATCTGCTTGAGTTACTTTCTTACGACCAGAGTGTTTAGCGATATCTAAAGCACAGCCAGTTAAAGTTTTGGCGTATTCTTCCAAATAATCCATTAACTTATCTACAGCGGCTCTACTTACGATTTCTGCTCCAGCCTTTTTCATTAAAGCCCGTAAAGGACTCCATGCGAATGCAGCCATTTTTTTTCATTCCTCCACTAATTATTAAATTTTTAAAGTTTTGTTATAAATAATTCGATGTTAATTATATTTACATTGGAATTTCTTATATTTAAATGTGTTGGTTGGTTATTGATTATCCGATTAATTTTATCATCCACTTTTGGTCGACAAAAAAAAATCTTGTTGATAAAAAATATTCTTTTTACTAGCAATATCAGATCACTAGATTTGATCAATAATTGAGTTCGAATGATGAAGTTGATCAGTGATTCAATGTTAATATAAGACTATTTGGTAAAGATCCTTGATTTTAACTATAGTATAGAATATACAAATAAGATTTTTTTATATTAAGATTTTTGGTTATTAACTTTTTCTTCTTTAACAAAGAAATCCCCTATTTATTCATGGAAAAAATTATTTTCAGATAGGATTGTTATAGAATGGCATTAATTTTCTTTTTTTTTTGATGCTGATTTAAAGTCATTTTTATTTTTGTAGAAAACTCAATTTAACTCAAGTAAAATCGAAGAAGGTTTAAATTTTTGCTATTTTCTATAGTATCGGCTATAGTTTTGATCTTTTCATAACAGCAATAGTACCAAACGTGCCTTATCTTCTCTATGTATTGTTTTCCTCAACAGCACATGCCATTTGGTTTTTATTCGATATTTTTATATATGCGATCGGAAATAATCAATGGGGGTTCTTCCTCCTTAATCTTAGGTTTATCATCGCTCCATTGATTGCTGCTGTATTAACGGGAAGACTTAGTGAAAAGAAGATTCATGCATTCGCAGGACTTTTCTTAGTTGTAATAATAATATGTTAGTTTGTATAATTATACTGTATCAGGGTTTTACTTATCAAGTAATGCTTGCAGGGGAGTTTAGTGAAACGACAGCGTTAATAAAAGTAATTTTAGGGAGCTTAGTAGATGGTTTCATCTATGGGATGATAGCCTATTTAACAACAAAAAAATAAATCCTAATTTTTTTTTTTAAAACCCCCTAATGGAAGTATAATTATTCCTCTTGATTCAATTTCAATTCTTTCTCGATTAGTTTTTAATATAATGTTTTGAAATGTCAAAGATACCTACACCCAAGTATACACAAAATCACTTGTTTTGGAAAGACCTAATAATTTTTCTTTTCATATTCAAGTTTAGTTTGACGCTTTGAGAGTAAAAAAGAGCTACTAATAATAAGAATTAATCCAATTATCAAATATATTATTGAAATTATATTTGAGGGGGAAGAAAGGAATATAATAAAAAAAGCTATTACAGGAATAATTTGAATCGGTGCATTAGTTATGGGGACCAAAACATTAGCTTGACCATACTTAAGCGAAATTTGTCCTATAGTGATTCCAACTGCTACAATTAGGAGAATAACTATAAGGATTATAATACCGAAAATAATCTCTTCCTCTATAATAATTCCATCAACAACATGAGCTACAACTGTACTCCCGGGACTTGCCCAAACGGTGTTAAGTGAGAGAATTAATCCTGCTTCGATTGCAAATATTAAGCCTTTATTTTTACTGTATTTTCTACGGAAAATCTCAAACACAATTGCGAAAATAAAAATTGCTAATGAAAAACCAATTATTCTAATAATGAAACCAGAATCGAAAATATTAAATGTAAAAACATCAATCGTTAGTTCGCTTAAGCCAAGTAATGTGACACCAGCTATCATTAGCAAAATTCCAATTATTTCTTCCTTTCCTAATTTTTCATTCAGGATTTTAACGGAGCCTATTGTAAGTACAATTAAACCTACGGACATAAGGCCAGGAACGAGAGCGGGTCCTATTAAAATAATGGCTATAAAATAAAAACCAAGTCCTCCGATTATTATTTGTAATAGTAATCCTAGAACCCATGCAGGACTTTTAACAAGACTTCTGATAAATTTGGGGTCGTTGGAGTGCTTGTTAATGACATATTTTTGAATAAGAACTCCGATTTGAACGATAATCCCCGCTATGAGTGCGAGGATAATTCCTATAAAATAGGTTATATCAGCCGTATTTCATTTTCACTTTATTGGATTGAATAATTAAAATATTTTATTTTCTATTCTTAATTATTTTTTCTATATTTTTTCAAATTACAGTTTTTTAAAAATGACTTTAAACACTAACCAACCCCCTTTCAATAGGCTCAAACCTATTTCTTTTGAAAAAGTTACTATTAATGATGATTTTTGGTCAAAAAGACAACAGATCAATCGAGAATTATCTATTCACCATCAATACGACAAATTGGAGCAGGATTTTCATATAGATAATTTTAGAGTTGCTTCAGGAATTAAAAAGGGGGTTCAAAAAGGCGAATTTTATTTTGATTCTGATTTATATAAATGGCTTGAAGCAGCAAGTAATATCTTACACACCTATAAAGACTCTGATTTAGAAAAAAAGGTAAATGAAATAGTTGGTTTAATTAAGAACTCTCAGACTCAAGATGGCTACATTAATACTTTTTACTCAACAAGGTTTCTATACAAACGATTTACGAATATTTACATTATGCACGAATTATATTGCGCGGGTCATCTTATCCAAGCTGCAATTGCCCATCTAAAAGCTACTGGAAGCAATGAATTAATAAATGTAGCGATTAAATTCGCTGATTTGCTCGTAAAACTATTTCTAGGTAATAAAAGAAAAGGTGCCCCCGGACACGAAGAAATCGAGATGGCTTTAATCGAGCTATACAGAATAACAAAAAATTCAAAATACTTAAAGTTAGCAGAAGAGTTTATCAATCGAAGGGGATCAATTTCTGGTTTTAAAACTTATGTTATCAGTCAATATTTGGATATGATTTTTACCGCCAAATTAGCTGAGAAATTGAATCAAGAATACCAGAGAGTAGCAGAAATACCCTCTACACTCAACGAAGAAGAAAGTGAAGTAGCTGAATGGGTTTCGAAACTCACTCTTAAAGGTCAAATAATACTGTTTAGAGAAAATTTGAATGGCAATTATATTCAATCCAATGTTCCAGTTAGAGAAATTGTTAAACCCGTTGGTCACGCAGTTAGAGCGATGTATTTATTTTGTGGTATGGCAGATTTATTTTCTGAAACGGGAGATAAAACGCTATTACACGCACTTAGAAGAGTGTGGTTAAGGATGGTTAAAGCCAGAATGTATATAACTGGTGGCATTGGATCTGAAAGGGGTACTGAGGGATTTCAGAAAGATTTTGCTTTAAAAAATGAAGATTCTTATTCTGAAACTTGTGCTGCGATTGGAAATATGATGTGGAATTTGCGAATGCTCCAAATAACAGGCAATTGTAAGTATGCCGATTTAATAGAACTATTACTCTATAACGCGATGTTGGTTGGACAATCAATTGATGGTATAAAATACACATATGACAATCCTTTAGTTTCACACGGCAAAGATAGAAGATCTGAGTGGTTTCGGTGTGCGTGTTGTCCTCCTAATGTCGCTCGAACTATTAGTTCCATAGGTAATTATATATATAGCACATCAGAGAAGGAGGTCTGGATTCACCAATATATTGGGAATCATACAAATCTAAAGTTAGGCTCAAATAGGATTAAAATAAGTCAAAAAACAGGATTTCCATGGAAGGGGGATGTCTATATTAAACTTAATTTAGATAAAAGTCAAAAATTCTCGATATTCCTTAGAATTCCGAGGTGGAGTATTGACACCGACCTAAAAATTAATGGCGAACAATATTTTGACAATTTATCAAACGGGAAATATGTGGAAATTATTAGAAATTGGTTAGACAACGATAGTTTGGAGATTACTTTCAAAATGAAAGTAAATTATGTTGAAAGTGACAAAAGAATCAAAAGTAATAAGGGTAGAGTAGCACTATGTAATGGTCCATTGATTTATTGCTTAGAACAAAAAGATAATAAGGATCTCGATATTTTTACAACAATTATAAAGAAGGATCGGGATTTAACTGTAAAATACCAACCAGAGATGTTGGGAGGGGTTAATACAATTATCGGAAAGGATTCTACGGGCAAATGTTTTACAGCAATTCCATATTATGCTTGGAATAATAGAGGTGCAGATAAAATGCAAATCTGGTGCTTAGCAGGTTAAACCAAAATAAATTTGATTTCTCAGAAGGTATTCCGATTTATTAATCGGAATTTGGTTTATATCTTTCAAAAAGAATTTCAGTAATTACATCAAACGCTTTTTCGACGTTTTGCCCTGTTTTAGAGGATAATTCTATAAAAGAAGATAAATTGTACTTCTTGGCGGCTAAAATCATTTCATCTCTCGAAACAGCTCTAAACTCCTGTAAATCAACTTTCGACCCAATTAGCATAATGGGAATGTCTCCTGCATGTTCTCTTATAATTTGAGTCCAATCTGGTAAATGGTCTAATGATAGACGATTGGTTATATCGTACAGAAAGAACGCAGCGTTCGCACCTTTACAATATTGATGTAAGAGGAATCTAAATCTTTCTTCCCCGCCAAAATCCCATATTTGTAATTTTACTTTTTTTTTGTTAAAATTTGTGGTTTTAGAATAAAAATCTACCCCTATCGTAAGTTTTAAATCATCCAAGAAGAATCCAGATATGTATCTAATGGTAAGAGATGTTTTTCCAACTGCTGCATCGCCTAACATCATGATTTTCCAAGTAAAATCGTAATTTGCCAAAGTCTTTAACCTTAATTAATAACTGGTTATGAATTTTTATAAAATTATTAGATATTTTATATTGATAGGTTTAACTTAATTATATTTATCTTTATAAGATTTATTAAATATATGTTTTTATTTATCTTTCACTACATTTAAACCTTATATCGTAATAATCCTCTATAACTTAAAATAATAGAATAAGAATATTCAATGTGAAATGAGCGATAGAACTTAGAAGAAGAGAGTATTTAAAAAGGACGAAAGTTAAAGATAAAAAGATTCCAAACGTGAAGTAATATCCAAAAAAAGTTATTATCGTGGATAATGGAACGAGGAAAGGAGGAACGTGATAAATGGAAAAGATAAGTGAAGAAAAAATAATAGAATAAAATAGTTTCATTTTTTTGTGACTTTTTTTAATAATAAAACCTCGAAAAAAACCTTCTTCACATGGAGCAACAACAACTATTTGAATCGCTATAAGAATTATTAATTGTATTAGTGTAGGATTAATAGGGTTAGTGGAAATGGCATTGCTTACTCCTTCCTCTACAAATTGCGCTCCAAACAATATTTGAACTATAATGTTTACAAAAAAAGATATTATGTATCCACTTACGAAAAAGAAAACGGTTCCAATCAGAATTCCAAGAACCACTTTTAGAAGCATTTTCCTTAAGGTGGTGGGTTTTCTTTGAAATCCCATTTCTTTTAATTCATCTAGGAGTGAAATTTTTTCTACTTTTGAAGCAATTAAAGTGGGAATAAGAACTAAAAGAATCTCGAGAAATGAAAGAATTATCAAGATAATTGGATCTTTTCCTAAATCAATTGCCATTTTTATTTAGGTATTCTTATGATTCGAAATAAAAAAATTATAAAATTTAATCTCTCATCGTTATTATAATTAACTCTCATTATTTTAAATCTTAATGACAATTAGAAATAATCCTTTGAATTACATTAATACAAATTCTCAACTACCTTCTAATACATCTCTGAGTTCTATTGTTTCAGGGTTCACTAAAGAGCAACTAATTTTAATAAATATAAAGAATTTGGCTCAAGAGTATTCAGAAATTGAGCAATTAAAACAAAAATTTACTACTATTTTACTTAAAAATTTAACTTCCTTAGATTTTGAAGAATTTCTAAATTATTCAAATTACGACATAAAAGAAAAGCTTTTGAAAAAGAAGGTTACATCGTCTAATATAAGAGGTTTAAATGTAGTAAGTGTTGACGGAAGTTCCGTTGTAAAGAAGTTCATGAATGTGGATTTTTCTTTTCTAAAAGCTATTGCTGTGAAATATTACTTCATTAAAAATCAATCTTCTAAAATAGATTATTTTCCTGACATAGCAGGATTCAATAATTATAATGTGCAAGGAACTTACTTAAATCGTGAGGAAAATGCGGTGGATGCGAAGATTTCGATGGATATGACTTTCATGGAAATCAATCTCTTAAATAAACTAATCGAAAAGAAAAGGGATGTAGACTTAATTATTATCGACGGTTCCGTTGTAATCATGCCTATCAATTTACTCTTTGCTAAAGACTCTGAAATTTCTAAGAAGTACGACAACTTGTTAAAAGAATATCTAAAGTTATATATTAATTGTAACGAAAGGGGAATTATTTTAATCGGCTCAATAAAGGATACGAGAACTTCAGCATTAACTAATTTACTTAGAAGTTCTATTCAGATGTTAAAACCTAATACAACTAAATTAACTGATTTTATAAAAATTAATTATCGTCAGATAATAGACTATTTTTCTGATTTAGATTTATTCAATAGAGTTTTAAATAAATTTGAAAGAAGTTGTATTTTTAACTGTAAAAAGGACCTTGATAAAATTAGAGATACAGGTATTAAAAAAGAAATTCCTTATTATTTCCCGCAGAGTTTTTATGCGTTCTATTTAAAAACTGCGATCCACGACACACCATGTAGGATTGAATTTTTTATGAATGAAAACCACACATTAAAGGAGGCTTCGGAAAAAGCTGATCTCATATCGTCAATTCTTTTACCAATATCGAGTCTCAATGAATATTATGGATTACCTATACCTCAAATAGAAGCCCATAGAAGAGCTGTTTTCAAACCTCAAGAAATTAATTTACTATTTAATAATTTATCACGGACTCTGAGTAGTTACGGAGTATCTTTGTTAGAAAAACGTAGAACTAGAAGACCGTTTTAGTATCATCGCTTTTCTAATCGGTTCAAAATAATATCTTCAAAAAAAATATGTTTCTTTTCTAAAATTGTATTCTTAAATCCACAAATTTCTAAATGTTCAGTTATATCTTGAAAGTTAGCTACACTCGAACTAATATAATAAATATAATAGTTCTGGTTTAAGTCAAGAAATGATCTGGCTTGAGAAATAAATTCGAGAAAAATTTCAAATCCCATTTCTCCACCATTCCAACTATTATCAATTTCTTTCTTTACCCGTACTTTTCCATTATGTTTCAAGGAAGGTAAATAAGGAGGATTAAAAATAATCACATTAAAAATGCCTTCTAAATTAGCTGGAAACTCTTTAAACAAATCGGATTGCATAAATATAATACTTTTCTCGAGGTTATTAGAGGCTTCGTTTAATTTAGCACACTTAATTGCATTTTCTGAGATATCTGAAGCATAGATTTTAGGTGAAAAATTTAATACGCTCTTTTTTACGCCTTGCAAAAATAACGCAATTATTCCAGTCCCAGTTCCTATATCCAAGATGGTTTTAACTTTTTTAATATCAAGCTTGTCAAAGTAATTTTCGTTGATACATTCTTTGAAGTAATCAATGATTAGGTAAGTATCATCTGATGGAGCGTAAACATCTTTGAAATGACAATCAATATTTGGTTCGGGAAAAGAATTAATTATTCTCACCAGAGATGTTAATAGTTAATTATATACTAGATCGAAGATTAACTTGCTTAAATCTACAATCTCATCCACTTCACATTGCGCGATTTTTTTTTCTATTAAATTCGGATCATCTATATATTTATAAATGTCATCTTTTGAAAGGTTACCTAAAATTTCTTTATTCAAAAATAAGTTTATGGCATTTATCACATTCTTATTTTTGTAAGGCATTATTCCAGAGACAAATTTTAAGAAGAATTTTCTCTGTTTCTCATCCAATAAAAATTGAGCAATATCTTCCCTGGGTTTAATGATTATTAAAGCTAAATCAATCTTTGGGGTAGGAATAAACGTAAATCTAGAAATTCTATGTTTTTTAATAGGCTCCATGAATGCGTTAAAGCTCACAGTAATCCTAGAGAATTTTTTATATTGATTTTTGGAAAAAATTCTTTCTGCTATACTATTCTCGATGATTAAAGCACCTCGGGGTGGATTTTCAGTATAAAAAACTTTTTCCATTATAGCACCTGTTATAGTATACGGTATATTAGAGATTACGATATTGTGCTGAGGAATATCAGCTTTTAAAATATCTTCGTTATATAACAGTAAATTTTTATTCTTAGAGAATTTCTTCGTTAAGTATTGAAACAACTTAAAGTCAATTTCATAAGCATGAAGTTTGTTACAGCACTTTACTAGTGCTTCTGTTAGTGCACCTAAACCCGGTCCAATCTCTAAAATTATATCATCTTCTAATACGTGAGATTCTGAAATTATTTTTGAGATAATATTTTTATCAAAAAGAAAGTTTTGACCCAGTTTTTTATTTGGTTTTATTCCATGTTTTTCTAAGATAAGTTGAGTTTCTCTTTTATTCATATTATTCATTCGTATTTATGGGTCTTCGAGAATAAGTAATACTTCACGCCTTCACGCTGCAATTCCTTGATTATTCTTAAAGCAACCTGTTTTGCGGGATGAGACATACTAGTCCGGTCGGATATATCTTTAAAATTCGTAAATTTCTGTCTGTTTCTTGCTTCTATTATTTCCCACATATGTTTCTGCCCAATACCGGGCAATAATTTAAGTGAATGCATTCGTGGAGTTATTGAAGTCGAATTGTTGAAGAAATTAATGAATTCCTCCTCGAAATTTAGCACTTCACTTTCAAGAATTGGTTGAATTAAAGCTTTTGAAGTGCTAGTAAGGTCTTTATAATCGATTTTTTTTAGTACTTCCCTTAATTTATTCTGTTTCAAATATTCTTCATAAATATTTTTTTCTTGGACTTTAATTTCTGAGTCTTTATTACACTTGACTTCATAAAGGACAAAGTCCGGAAGAGTAAGTACTTGAGCGATTGGTGTTTTGGACCAACTAGGTTTATCTTCTTCGGGATGACCATGTAGTAAAATATCTAGAATTATTACTTCTCGAAACTTTTTAATGAATTGTTTCTTTTCTTTTAATTCCTTTCTTTGATATTTGGGTCTTTGAGGAGACCTTCTGTATCGATCCCGATCCCTTTCCATACCAACCAGCCTTTTTATTATTTACTCTCCAAAGATGCATAATATTTTATAATTTGAATATTCCCTTTTTAACAAGGATTGCTCATTAAGATTTAAAAGAATTCGAATTTATAAATTCTTCGATGTTTAATACTCTTTGAAAAATATTTATAGCTAAAATTTGGTTAAGATGTTTTAAGGTCTTCTATTTGTGCGAGAAGATCTTGTAATTGTCCTTCATTTAAGGATTTTCCAGCAAAACTTTTCTCTAAAATCATTCTAATTTCTGGGACTGTATGAGGATCTATGTTAACAATGTTTATCGCGTATGATTCTTCGATTTCGTATTTATCTATGAGAAATTTTTGAATTTTAATCGCATCTTTTTCACTCATTTTTGCAAATTTATTTACATAGGCATGAGTAATTTCTTGAAAATGAGACAAACCCTCTTCGCTATCAATTTCTTCTATTTTATTTTTGACAGCTTCCATAATAGTTTTTACTTCGGGTATAGAAACAGTTTTTTCGTCTATTTTTCGTCCAGACATATAAATCTCTACTTTTAAATTAATTTTTGTTATTATTTAGCTGAACCTTTATTAGTGCGTAAATGTTCTTTGCCAATAATTAATAGTTTTTTAGAATTTCCTAATTTAACTTCAACTTCGTAGCACCGTCCTCTTTTACCTTTGACTGTTCCAGTTAATCCATGATATCGCCTGTGAGGAAATCCTCTTTTATGTTGAGATGGATCAGTAATCACATCCACTTTATCATCGATTTCGTAGTCATTTAAATATTTCTCTATAGAACCGAGTCCTCGATCTCGCACATTTTTTCGATGTCTTTGACGAGATTTGTTCCGGTAGCCTTTATGTATAGTCATTTGTGTAGCCTTTATGTAAAGTCAATTATTTTTAATAAAAAAATCTAGTTTTGATAATATGTGATACATAATTTATTTATTTTTTGATTTAATATCTTTAAGAAGTTAGTTAATAAATCTTTAGAACATCTAGTTTTTTGCATTCAATAGGGAAACCAAAGATTTCTGTAAAGGAAGGAGTTGTTCTACCATCGTCGCCATGTATAATTTCTTTAATGTAAGTCCCACCTTGAGCTTCAACAATGAATTCAAATACTTTAGGTTTAATGAATTTTCCCTCTATTTGAAAAATTTTTTTCTCTCTAATTTTATCAGCACGACGATGAGACACTCTATTAGGGGTTCTTTGCTGGATTTTTTGATTTTCGAATGCAATTTTTAGTTGATTTAGTACAGTTTCAAATTTCTCTTTTGTTACGTCTTCGTTTGAAGATGTCAAAGCTCTGTATATTTTTTTGGTATTTTCTGCGTTAAATTTCAGGTTTTTAACTTGCTCTTTACTACTGTTTACTAAATTTGTAATTTTTACTTTCCTTTTATTTTTTTTATTAACTTTTTTCTGAATTTTTTCTAAATCTAGAGTTCTAATCCTTGGATTTATCAGCTCCAAAACAAAAGGTCTGCCTTGTCCTAACATTTTCACATCAATATCTTCTCTTCCTGCTCCGTGAAACTTTGAACCTTCTGCTTTTGCTTCTTTTATAAATTCAGGATTAATTAATTCTTCTACACTAGTTTTGTATTGTTTTCCTGAAAAATTACAGGATTCACATCCTTTTCCCCTACACGCTCTACAATCCCAATGAGTTTGTGGAATTCCTCTGATAAATTTATTATATCTTCCCTTAATATAAGTTGACCTTACTATCAGGTTTACTTCTGAAGACGCAAAACCGAGAGTGTATATAACTGTAATATCAGGTTTTGCAAATTCTGAAGGTTTTAGTAACCCAAGGGATAATTCTTTTCCAACTTCTCGATTGAAGTGATTTTTAAACGATTCTGAATCGAGCAAGTTAAATTGTGCTTTAAAACTGTCTTCTCTATTAACGATCTGTGAATCGAGAGCAGTCCCTACAAGAAAATCTTTAAATTCATGATTACCTAAGCTATCTGATGCAATTTTTGCATATGTAGGAACATTACTAAAAATATCATCACATAAATAACATTTTTCAGATAGGCTAATTTTATTATAATCTATTCCTTCCTTGTCCAATACACTCCGGGCAGGATTATACATAACTTTTTCTGCGAGGTTTTTTAAATTAGCAATAGCTTCTTCGTGGTTTTCGTCCCTTGATAAATAAGCTCTGTGATTTTCCATAGTCATTGCTAAAAGAAGAGATTTACCTCTATCGTAATTAGTAGTGTCTGTCCCTAATAATGAAAACATTCTACCTAGACAATGAAGGCAGATGTAATATTCCTGGTAAATCTCTGTAACTTTTTCAAAAATAGTCATACTT
>JAGXOB010000052.1 GCA_019894735.1 Promethearchaeota archaeon
TTTAAAACAAAACAAATATATATATTGCCCAGCATGTGCCAATAAGATTGACTTACAGAATTTTGAAGCTAAATATTGCGATGTGTGTGGGCACTATATTGAAAAAGATTTAGATGAAAGAGGTTTAAAAAAATGAATGAAAATAGCATGAATTATTCCGTTAGAGAATACATAAAGGAAGTTGAGAAGAGACTTCCAGAATGGCTAAAAAACAAGAAAGAGCATAAAGAAATTTTGGCTGAATTGGAAGAACACATATGGAGTAAAGCAGCAGAATTATCAGAAACAGGTCAACCGGACGAAAAATCTGTTAATTTAGCAATAGAGCATATGGGTACTCCACAAAATATCGCCAAAGAATATAAACGGCGTGGAGAACCTAAATACTATATAACGAAAGAACTATGGCCTTATTACACCAAAGCACTTGGGGCCGTTTTTGCTGTTATTGTAACCTTGGTCATAATTGGGTTGATAGTGACTTTTTTCACGGGAGCTGGTTCATTTGAAACATTAATAGGAGGTCTTTTTACTGGAATTCAAACAGGACTTCTCCTTGCTTTTGCAATTGTTACAATAATATTCGTAGCTCTATCCATGGAAGGATATTTTCCCGAAGATTTTAAGTCCGAAAAAGAGCAAAAACTAATGAAACAATTAAGGGAACAAGAACTTGAGGAAGGAGTCATCGCTTCTCAAAGTCTAAAGCAGCCCTTAAAACCTTTCATTAAGCCAGGAGGAGAGATTGTTGGGGGGGGAATTGGATTAATATTTGGTATCGTGCTTTTATCCCAACCTTTCCCTACATACATGTTTTTTCCAGATTTCTTAAATCTTTTAAGAATTTTTGGAGTAATTACAATGCTCGAAGGTTCTTTAGATATATCTCGGGGAATAATTGGTAATCGTCGACCTGCTACTCACCAAGTGTTGCATGCATTAATGATTCCTCTCAAACTTTCAGTAATCCCACTGCTTGGTATCTTAATGAATCGTCCTGAAATTTTTCCATGGTTTTCAGAACCGTGGATACATGTTGGGATTCCTGTGGAGGCTTATGGTTTGTATAGGGGAATATTAAGTTTAATTATTGCGATTACATGCCTAACAACAATCGAAAACATCTACAACATCATTAAGATACAGAAGTACAAATAATAATACAATTTTTTTTTTATTTTCTTTAATTTTTTCTATAAATTTTAATTATTTAGAGAATTTTAGCGTTATTTGATGTGACTTTTATTTTTTTTATATTAACACAACATAAACTTAAGTTGAGTTAAAATCTTTTAAAATAAGAAGCGATCCGGGGATTAACCAAAAAAACGCTGCAAAAAGCATCATCCATTCAAGAAAGGGTCTTGTAACTGAAATAGGCGGAAATAAAAACATAATAGTAACTACAAAGGGACCCACTATCATGTAGAGCCCTAGAAGTCTCGGAAAGATTGTTTTTTTTAATTTTAATAAGATAGCAATCCCGTTAAAGAACGCTCCAAAAGCTAATCCTGCAAATACTATGATTGAAAAAGCGTAATGTAATCCCAACTCTGTAGTTCTATCCTCGCTGAATAATCCTACCCCAAACAATCCTACTGCTCCTGATAGGAGCGAGAGGAAACCAAAAAACGCGAGTAAATCGATATCTATAGTATGAATTCTTTTAAAAATTGACTTATTTGAATCAAGAATAAGACTTTTTGTATCTGATACTATTATTTTTGCAATGTAGAAAAAAACTGGTACGAGAAAGCAAGCGGTCGTCATTGCTATAGCATCTAAAATAAAAGGAGTGGGAGTATAACGAATTGACCCTAAATCGCTAATGTAATTGTCAATTATGTTATAACTATCTGGACCAAAAAAATATGCGACTAGTACCCCGATAAGAATTCCAGGTAAAAAAATTATTAGGCTTACATAAATACATATTTTAATTAATTTTTGATTCAAAAACTTGTTAAAGAGACGATTAATTTTCATATATAATAGAATAAGCTGGTTCATTTACTTGTATAATTTAAATTTGTGTTTAAAATTATCTTAAAATAAAAAATAAAAAAAAAGAAAGGCTTTAATACGCCTTTTTTAATTTAGAATATTTACCTACTTTAACGAAATTCCCTATCATTCCGCCAATAATTCCGATAATAATTACGATTATAACTACGGTATAAACTATATTCGTAATATTTGTTGGATCAGAAGGTATAATTAGGATATTACCTCCAGAAAACAACGAAATCGGGAATATTTCTGGTTGGTTAAGGAGTAACAAGAACACAGGAATATAAGAAAGTTTATAAATGGCTCCAATTATTAAAAAGACTTGTTGTCCCGTATAATTACTGACACCAATTACGAGTCGAATTAAATCAAACAAGCCACTTACGAAAACTAAAAATCCTAACAACTTAAGCCAATCAAGGAAAGCTGGTAGCATTAATCCCGGGACTGAAAAAGGTTGGAGTATTAAAAGTAAGCCAAAAATTATTCCCGCGGAGGTTCCAAAAATTAACTCGCCAGTTGTAACTGGTTGAGTTTTTTTAACTAACCTCTTTTGCTTTGCTTCATCTGATTTTTGCCTTCTTAAGTCTTTTGCTTCCTCTAATTTTTGTTTTCGAAGTATTTTAGCTTCTGCTCGCCTTTCTTCTCTAATAGCTTTGCTTTCAGCCATCCTCTCTTCTACTCGAGCTTTAGCTGCTGCTAGCTTTTCTCTTCCAAGCATTCTGGCGTCTTCAATGTGTTGTTTCGTGTATGCTCTTGTATCTGCCATGTATTCTTCAGTAAAGGTGAATGGAAAAATAATGGCTAAACGTCTTGGGATAACTCCAAAATCTTCTGGTAAAAAACCTTCCATAGAAAAGTAGACAAATACTATAGTAATTACAATGGCAGTTATTAAACAACCAATCCAAATTCCAGAAATTATCCCTCCCAATACTTCCCACCAAACCTTAAAGAAGAACTGGAACACTCCGACTATGATATTGATAAAAATAATTACTCCGAAGAAAAAGAACAGAGTTCTTAAATAGAAATCAAAAAGCTCTTGGGTTAGAAAAAATTTAGGTGTACCTCGATTTTTGTACAATTTAGCTATGCTTAAAGGAGTACCCATTCGTTCTATAGCTTCTTTTATATCTGCGTCAGTTAATTCTTCGCTCCTAGAGATTGCTCTTGCCTCACCATATAGCTGCGCTTCTAAGTCGTCTAATACGTTTTTTAGCTCTCCTTCCTTCCATTTTAACCATTCGGGAAGTTTTTGTTTTATTTGATTAATATAATTTTTAACAATTATATTCTCAGTTTCACTCATGATATCTCATTTTTTTGATTAAATATATTTTTATTAGATAGTAATCCAATATTTTTATAATTACTAATGTTAATATTCTTTTAAAAAAATTGGAGACCAATTTTCAAGTTAACAAAAATCATTAATCATCTTAAATGAAGTAAAAATAACTCTTAGATAGGAGTTCGATACGATAAATATGGAAAAAAACTCGTTAATTTCTAAAGAAAGAGCGAAGAGACGAAATTTTGGCTTACATTTTACTTCTATCGATATATTCAATAAATATATCTTTCCGGAAATTAAGGATTTCTTAGAAAATTATTTATGGGTTGATCTTTATGCCGGCGAAGGTAATTTAATTTTACCAATTCTAAATAAAATTCCAGTAGATCAGCGTGAATCTTTTTTCCGTAATCATATTTACTTATTTGATGTCCAAAAAGGTATGGTTCAAGAGTGTATTAAAAATGCATGGAAATATGGAATTCCAAAGGAAACTGCAGAACAGAATATTAAAGTACGGGATAATCTAGAAAACTTTCCACAGATTCTAAAACAACAAAAGTACTCCATCTTTCACATTACTAATCCACCGTACCTCTATTTAGGTTATATTAGGAAGCATAATGAAACTCAAAAATATCTGGGCTATTTTGAAAGAAAAAACGAAGGATACCAGGATTTATATCAAATTGCGATGATAAATGACTTACGTAACGATGTTGAGAATTTAATCTATGTTATTCCTACCAATTTCTTATATGGCGCTTCTGTTTCCAATAAATTTCGAATAGATTTCTTAAAGCATTATAAGATTAAAAAAATGACCATATTTGAAACCGCTATGTTCAAGTTTACCGGTACAAACGTATGTATAAGTTTTTTTAAAAGAAAAGCAATTTCAAAAGAAGAACCTCAATCTTTTGAAGGTTTAAAATTTAAGGATAAAAACGAATTTGTTAAGAGAGAATACAACTTAAAACCCAAATACAAATACCGCGCCGGTTCTGAATTTGATGAGTTTATAGAAGAAAATTATACCCGAAATCCCCTAAAAGTAAGCTATTACCTACAAAAAGAAGAAGTGCTTAATAATCCTGGTTCCTTTAAAACTATGGTTATTGATGCTAATAAGTATGAAAATAATCACTACCAAAATCTAATCATTAATGTTAATGAAAAGTTGAAATCGAAGTTACATAATAATATCCTATATGCTCGTACTGTTGATACTGGTTCTATTGATGGAAGAGCAGGGTTAGGGATTATTAAAGAACATTTTGGAGTTGATGGGATTTATGTTTCAGAAAATACTTATCGAACTCATCCCATTCAGATTTTTCTCCAACCTGGGCTTACTTTTGAAGATCAAATCCTATTAAGGAACTATTTTAATACCATTCTAGAACATTTTAGGGAGAAATTGGATAGTGAATTTTTAACGACTTATAAATATTCCAAAGCAAATTATACGAGAAAATATTTAGGATTAACTCAAGTTAGGGGGTTGATAGAGACATTTCCGTATGAGCTTAAAGAAGAGGATAAAGATATGTTAATATCTTATATAAAAAACAGCAAAATTGAAAGAATATTTGAATTAATCAGTTCGGCTAGGAGTTAAAAGTAGGGGTTTAATCTCTTATTATATTAAGCTAGATGCTAGCGGACAAGAAAGCTAATAAACCTATAAGCATCCCAATTTTTAGTAATAAGCTAATTTTTTTTAAATCTGCTTTTTCTAATTTTGATGAGAGCATTAAGAAGATGGTATAAGCTACTTCAATTAGTCCTAGAACCATTAAAAGGATAAAAAGGATAGGGTTAAGAATGTTAGTTAGAATAGGTAAAATAAAGAAAATTATAGCTGCAAGCGAAAAAGTTACTGCCACATTTCTTGAGTTTTTGATTCCAATCTTGATAGCTAATGTTTTTACTCCTTGATTCCTATCTCCTTCGATGTCTTCACAACCTTTTATAATCTCTCGAGCCACTAAAAGAGAGAAAGCGGTTAAAAAGAAATAAAAGATGTACGGAGGGATAATTGGGCTATTCAAAAACGCACCGTATAATAATCCAATCGAGAAAGAAATACCCACAATAATATTACCGAGAAAACCACTTTTTTTTCCCCACTTTGCGTAGACCCAGGTCATAAACCCAAAGAAAAATGCCAAAGCTAAATTTATCAAGGTTAAGCTAAGAATGAGAGTATTAATTAAGCTTATAATTATTCCGATGATAAGATAAAGAAAAAAGAGTCCCTTAGCTTGTTTCAAACTTATTGAACCTCTTGGAATAGGACGCTTCGGTCTGTTGATTTTATCAATTTCGATATCGTAAATATCATTGATAATATTACCTGCAGCTGCGAGAAAAATATATGTAATAACGCCTAGAATTATATTTATCATTAATTTGTCCAAAGGTACACTGAATCGGGTATTTAATAGCCCGATAATTACCGTTAAAGCTCCCATTAGACAATTAATAGGACGAGTTATTTCAATAGCGTCTTTAAATTTCATAATTTAAAAAATATTGAATTTATTATTTCAAAGAATAATTTTTCTTATTACCCTTCCCAGCGTCCTTTATTTCGTCAATAATCGTTTTAAGTGAATTCCCGTTTTCTTTTAAATCTTGATTTTCTAAAAATGTCCCCATAACTATGACATCTGCCCCAGCTTCAACAAAACTTCGAGCATCCTCCTTAGATCTTACACCTCCGCCTACAATAATAGGAATACTCAAAAGATTAGAACAAAGACTAATAATCTCACCAGGTATTCTTTCACTTCCAGAACCTGCCTCTAAATATATAAATTTGAAACCAAAGTATTCGGCAGCTAGAGCGTAAGCGGCAGTTAGTTTTGGTTTATTTCGTGGGAGAAGTTTCGCTTTACTTATCCATCCAGCAGTACCGCCAGGTTCGATAATGAGATAACCGGTAGAGATTATTTCAAGGTTAGACAACTTTACTGTATAAGAAGCTATAGCTTGTTGTCCAACAATAAAATATGGATCCTCCGAATTTAAAATTGACATGAATAAAATTGCATCAGCCTTATTTGAAAGATTAGCTACCCCTCCTGGAAAAATAATAATTGGGAGACTTACTTTATCTCTAATTGCTTGTACTGTCTCATCGACAAATTTTTGGTCAAATACGGTACTTCCCCCTATTAGAATTGCATCAGTCCCTGCTTGTTCTGCGTACAATGCCATTTTTCCAGCTTTGGAAGGATTTTGTTTGGTAGGATCAGGATCTATTAAGGAAAAATGAAGGGTTCCATCCCGATTAATCTTATTAATTAAAAAATCATACATGCTTGTCTTCGAAGAATTGCTTGTCACTACATCAACCATAAAATTCACTTAATATAATTAATTTACTTTTTTAGTATTTATTAACATTTTCTTAATTTTATCATATACTTGAATAGCTCTTCTTTTCCATTCCTCAAAATTTTCAATTTTTACGGGAAAATTCTTGTAGAGTTTTGATATTTCATTCATCCGGATTCTCAAGTAATTTAAATCCAATAAAAGATTTGGCTTGGAAATTCCTTTAAGCGCTTTAGTTACCAAGCCTGTTATGGGTAATTCAAATTCCCCTGTTGATGAAATTTCAAGTATTTCTTCACCACTCACTAAGTCTTGTCGTAATGCAAAATTTAAATCTTCGTTTGAGAGTATTTGGAGAGTCATTCTTAATAAGTCTAAAGAAGCAAATTCGGCACCAAAACTAGTCATAACTTTATGGTTATAATTCCATAATGATTTAACGGAGTAATCTCCTTTCTCAACCGCGTTTATTGCCGTATTAGCAGCATAAAGACCTCCTCTCATCGAAGGATCAATCCCGCCTCCATGAAGGGGGTTAACTTGACAAGCAGAGTCTCCTACGAACATAATTCCATTATCAGCACACGACCAAAGGGGCCTTCTAACAGGCACTACACCTCCACCTGACGAAATAATTTCGTATTTTGAGGTTTTAATGAATTCATTAAAAACATTTCGATGATATAAGTTTTTTACCTTACCTTTAAGATTCATGAATGTCCCTAGTCCAATATTAAGGGACGATTGATTTTTCGGAAAGTACCAGATATATCCCCCTGGCGCTTTATCTCGATTTAAAATGATTGAAATGTAATCAGGATTAGTTATAGTTAGATCTTGAGGAGAAAACTTTACTATTTCTCTGTAACATAGAATACTGTCTTCCTTTAGTATCTCCTTTTCTATTAATGTGCTTTTTATATTTTTTCTGAGGGGAGAATAAAATCCAGATGCATCTATTAAAATATTACATCGTAAATCCACTTTTTCTCCATTTTTTCGTTTTACTTTTACCCCGGAAACCGTTTTTTGAGTATATAGTAAATCTAAAGCCATTGTACTATCGATAAATTGTTCCACCCCGGCATCTAATGCTTCGTTAAGTAATCTTTGACCAAATTCTATCCTATTAACAATATATCCAGCTTGTTTTGGATCGGTTAAATCTATACATTTCTTCAAGTCGGGAGAGTATAACTTGGCACCTTTGATATTACATGAAAGTTCGTCACCTTTAGGATGTTTTATTTTAAGAAAATCAAATATTTCATTTCCGACTGCGTCCCCACAGATTTTATTACCTATTTCTCTTTTGTCCTTACTATCAATAAGACAAACTTTTAGTCCTTTTTCAGCGGCAAACCGAGCAGCAATACTGCCTCCTGTTCCCGCGCCGACAACAATAACATCGAAAGTTTTGTGCACATTTTCCATAGAAATCTAGCTTTAAGAAAGGGATTAATTATTAATTAAAGTAAAGTAAGCAAGAACACAATGACCACAGTTGCAATTGGGATGGTTAAATCGTCCCAAGTTGATGGAGATATTAATTCAACTATCGTTGCTAAAGCACTGGTAATTAATGAATACAATAGAGCTATCTCAAGTGTTAGATGGTTTTGATTTATTGGATTTGAGACTCCTAAAAAGGTGAATGCAATAAAACAAAGAACAAAACCACTGATAAAAAAAGCTAACGATCCCTCTAAAGAACGTAAAGTTTTTAACCATGGGAGTTTTATTTTCCTTTTTCCATATTTCTTTCCGATTATCGATGCGAGGGTATCTGAGATAATCATCAACAATATTCCTGCTATAGGGAAATACATTTGATTTGGAGAAAATATAACGAAGAAAGTAATTAATATTGTAATTGAAAGGCAATAATGAAATGGTCCTTGTAAATAACCAGCTTTTTCTTCTGCTTCTTCTCCGATTGAGTCATATAATTCTTTTAGTTGTTTTATGTTACTCTTTTTTGAACTTAGAAGAGTTAAGAGCGTCATCGAACCAGCTAGGATTACAGCCCACCATGGCCAAGAATAATAAGGTGCTGATAAAACGGCCAGCCCCGCTAATAGATGTACTGCTTTACGAGCTTGAAATTTCGTAATTTTATCTCTTTTTTTCAACTGGACAGGTATTAGAATAGTAGCTAACACATAAATAAATGTCAATAATAGAATCAATAAATCTAATAAGATATTCATGGTAATCAGTTTCTTTTATTTAGTAATATTATTAATCCAGATAAAATTTTTATTTATTTAAAATAAAATCCGATTAATTCTAATATTAAGTGTTATATTTGATAAAATCATAAATTCTTCTATTTAGATAAAGTTTTTTTTTACCACCCATTATACCACTTAATTACGACTAAGAGAAAAGTATTATGAACGAGACATATACAGACGAAGAACTTCAAAAATTACCTTTCAGGAATAAGAAACTTGAACTGGAAAAAAGGGTGGAAGATTTATTAAGTCGATTAACTCTTGAGGAGAAATTTAAATTGAGCGCTGGAAGGATGATGTGGCACACGAAACCAATTAAAAGATTAGGTATCAAGCCATTTACCATGTACGATGGGCCACATGGCGTTCGACCTGGCACTACAGACGAGATCAAAAGCACATATTTCCCTTCCGCTATTTGTAGGGCTTCAACATGGGATTCTAAGCTTTCATATGAATTTGGAAAGGCTGTCGCTGAAGAAGTACGGGAAGTGGGCGCTCATATGCTTTTAGCTCCCGGGATTAACATCCAAAGAACTCCGATGAATGGAAGGACATTTGAATATCAAACTGAAGATCCCTATTTGAACAAAGTTTTGGCTGTTATGACTGTGAAAGGAATTCAGAACCAGAAGATAGCGGCTTGTGTGAAACATTACATATGTAACAATCAAGAAACGAAACGGTTTACAGTTAGTTCTGAAGTGAGCGAGCGAGCGTTACAAGAAATATATTATCCAGCTTTTAAAGCAACAGTACAAGAAGCTGATGCTTGGTCATTTATGACGTGTTATAATAAAGTAAATGGAATTTATGGTTCGGAGAATTACACTC
The DNA here is from genome assembly GCA_019894735.1 of Promethearchaeota archaeon. The sequence goes on from JAGXOB010000052.1 coordinate 9,724, forward strand.
TATTAAGAGAAACTTTAATGAAAAATTGGGGTTTTAGAGGATTTACAGTCTCAGATTGGAATGGAACAGCCTACACTAGCACAGAAGAATGCGTTAAGGCGGGATTATCTCTTGAAATGCCAATGGCAAAAATATTGACTAAAAGAAATATGGCTAAAGCGTTTAATGAAGGTAAATTCACCATAGACGATATTAATGAGAACATTCGAAGATTACTTAGAGTCATGTTTTTAGTAGGATTATTTGACGATGAAGAAACCCTACCTAATGGCAGTAGGAACACACCTGAACATCAAAAAATTGCTCGCATTATCGCTGAAGATGGAATTGTCTTGTTAAAAAATGAAGGAAACTTACTTCCAATAAATATCGAAAAAGTAAAGAAAATAGCAGTTATTGGACCTAACAAAAATTTTCGATTAGGAGGGGGGGGTATTTTATCAGGAGGGGGTGGTAGTTCAGTTAATTATCCTCCTTATGAAATTAGTCCTCTCGAAGGGTTGAAGGAAAAATGTAAGAACAAAATAGAAATAATAGAAACTCCTTCAAAAGCTGATATAACGATCGTTTTCGCGGGGCTCAATCATAATAACGGAATGGACGCTGAAGGCCAAGATAAAGAGGCATTTGGTCTACCTTTAGAGCAAGTTGAATTGATAAAGGAAACAATACGAGAGAACCCTCATACCATTGTAGTACTGATCAATGGAAGTCCTATAGACATGGATCATTGGATTAATCAAGTTCCTTCTGTAGTTGAAGCTTGGTACGGAGGAATGGAAGCAGGAACAGCTATTGCTAATGTTTTATTTGGAGATGTAAATCCATCAGGAAAACTTACGATAACTTTTCCAAGAAAGTTATCAGATTCACCAGCTCATGCTTCCAAAAAAACTTATCCAGGAAACGATAAAGTTTTCTATGACGAGGGTATTTTCGTTGGATATCGCCATTTTGAGACAAAAAATATTGAACCACTCTTCCCTTTTGGTTACGGATTATCATATACGACTTTTAGCTATGATAATTTAACTATCGATAATAAGAAGGTAAGGGGTGACGGTGTGATTAAAGTATCCGTTAATATCACTAATACGGGGAGATTAAAGGGAAAAGAAGTCGTACAATTATATATACAAGATGTTGAATCTAGCATAGAAAGACCATTAAAAGAATTAAAGGGATTTAAAAAAATAAATCTTGAACCGGGTGAGATGAAAGAAGTCTTGTTCGAGTTGAATAAAGATGACTTGTCGTTTTATAATCCGGTTGAAAATTCTTGGGTTGTCGAAAAAGGTGCTTTTAAAATATCAGTTGGTAGTTCCTCTAAAGATATTCGACTCATAGGAGAAGTTCAATATTTAGGATAAAGGATTAACATTTTTTGATTACTCTATATATCTTTTTTTTTAACTCGATTAGGTAAATCACAATATTTTTCCATCATTACTAAATACTTTTTTACATCTTTTTTATCTTTGCGAAAGATTGGATCTGGTAATGAAAAACTGCGACATGCAATTATGCCCATAATAGCGTTACCAATTTGATTTACATGTAATCCATCTAACATTATTTTTGAATAATTATCAGGATCATTCTCGTAAAACGGGGAGAAATATTGATATTGGTTGATGAGAGGAATATCTAATTCTTGAGACAATTTTTTTTTGACTTCTACAAATTGGGGATATTTCTTTAATATTTCGGGCATTTTATTATATAGAAGGCAATAGTATGTTTGGAGAACGGGGATCGCCCCATTGACTTTAATCATTTCAACAATTTGAGTTAAATATTTTTTATAATCTTCAATCGTATATCCTTTCCATGTGTCGTTCCCACCAATAGTTATTATGACAAGATTTGGGTTAAACGAGATTACGTCTCTATCGATTCTTTTAAGAAGATCTTCAGCTGTTTCTCCACCAATTCCTTGATTTATCATTGTAACATGTCTTCCGACCCATTCTCTAAGAGAACAACCTAGCCATGAAAACCAGTTGAAATGACCTAATGAATGCCAATGCAGTTCGGTATTACTCGACCCAAAACCAATGACACGCACTGCATTTTCAGGGTTATTTCTCCAATTCTCAGTAATTTCTTTGAGTAATTTCATAATTCTAATAAAACAGCTTAATTGTTAATTTATGGAATGTAAAAATAGAAAAAAAAGTTAAAAAATTGTATTTAAACAAAAGATAAAGATTTATTATTCAAAATATTTTGCGCCTTCTTCAGTAGCTATGCCCAGGATTTCTCCATATGCTATAGCATCTTGAAGATTTCCGTCGATAACTAAATCTCCAGACATATACGCGCTTGTGGAATCTAACTCGCCAGAAGATAATCCTGCCCAAGTAGCTCCTGTTGCAGACATGGTAACGCTAGGATCTTCAGCATCTCCTTCAGCATAATCTATTGCTCCATCTCCCATTTTAACCCAATATTTAAAATTAGCATCTGTGACTACGAGCTGAACCATTGTGGCATCCATATCTTCCAATTCTTCTTTAAGATCTTCGCTTTCATCAACCATTTGTTTAGCGAACTCGTACAGTTTGAGAGCATCTGAGGGTTGTTTCGGACCATTTTTTCTCATTTCTTTCAATTCTTTTACTAAATTTTCGTCAACCATCTTTTATTTCAACCATTTATTTTTATTCAATTTTGAAAGTATAATTTAGTATACATTGCTAATTTATTAAATATTTATTTTTTGTCGTTTTGATGATCCTTAGACAGTGATAAATATTAGTATGCAATACTAATATCCGATACTGACATCTAAAACTTTTTAATTTTAAGCAAACTTAATAAAATAATATTAAATATATGACTTCTGTTACATTATGTTGAGAGTAGGGATAATTGGTTGTGGGGATATCTCAAATTTAAATGTGCTAGGTTACCTTCGTTCCCAAGAAACTGAGCTCGTTGCGGTAAGCGATACTAATTTAAAAAATGCAGGTAAAAAGTTAGAACGATGGGGCTTACGGGCTGTACCTATTTACGAAGATTATAAAAAAATGATTGATCGCGAAGATCTTGATATCGTGGAAATTTTAACACCTCACCATCTCCACGCTCCCATGACCGAATATTGTGCAAAAGCGGGAGTTCCAGGAATTTCGGTACAAAAGCCAATGGCTCATACGATAACAGATTGTGACAACATGATTCGGGTTTGTAACGAAGAAAAAGTGAGACTTAAACTGTTTGAAAACTTTAGGTTCTATCCAGTTTACTTGATAGCAAAGGAACTATTAGATAAGGGAATAATAGGAGAACCTTTAAATTTCAGAATAAATACCATCGCTATGGGAGGTCCAAGTATGACCGTAGATATGAAGGCACTTTTGTGGCGTCGAAATTTTGAGACTTGCGGTGGTGGTTCGTGGATATACGATGATGGAATTCACAAATTATCAATGGCGTTATGGCTAATGGATCAAAAGAAAGTTGATGAACTATATTGTTGGATAGATTATTTTACTACGGTAATGGATTCACCGAGTCTTCTATTTTGGAAATACCCTAGTAAAGAAGTGGATGATCCCCCTAAATACGGTTCAATGCAATTTACGCTTGCTCCTAATGTTTATTATCCAACTAATTATTACGATTGTGACGAATTCATTGAAATTTCAGGAACGAAAGGCATGATGTGGTTAAATCAATGTACTTCGGGCGGAAATTTTATATCCAAAACACCTCAATATCCTCCTATCGTTGTTTATAGCGGTGGTGATGTCAAAACTTATGGAGAGGATTTACCAAGGGATTGGCGATATTCTTTTATTAATTCCACGGAGCATTTTATTAATGCTATTCAAGAAGGGAGTGAACCAATTTATACAGGTGAGCAAGGTAAGAATTTATGTATATTTGCTAAAATGCCATATATATCGACTCAAAAGAAAAGGATAGTAGGGTGGGATGAGATCACTTCAAAAAATGAACAAAATGGTTCTTGTAACATAGAAGAGCCTGTGGAAGTGGATGGAGGGGAATTTATCAAATATCTTAAATGTATTAGAAAGGATTTGAAAAAAGGTATTATAGAAGGATTAGAGCATAAGGAATTTAAGTTTCAATATGAACTTTAGTGAATTTTCAATGAAATTCTCTCAATGATATATCTTTGCCTAATTCAGAAGATTTTATAGCAGCTAGATTAAATCTTAAAATGTATTTGGCTTGTTCTCCTGACAATATTGGGTCTTTGTTTCCTTTAGCAACCTCTATCAAATGTTTCGTTGCATCAATAAAACTCTGTTTCCAATCTTTTTCAAATTCAGTAAAAGTTTCTACTTTCCCATCGCGAATTAAAACAATAGGAGCAAAAATTTCTGAATTTGACATAGGGTTTCCAATTGAAGTTCCTTGGTTTATCTTCATTATTCCTCTGCTCGCAACGATTTCTATAAATTCATCAGTAGGATAATAGAACGAAGGAATGTGCATTTCTGGTAATAATGAGAACTCCATATGCCCGTATTGAGGTATAAGATGCTCTTGCTTTTGTTCATATTTGAACATCACATACGCGGGCGCATCCCAACCTTTAAAATTTCCTGTCCATGCAAATACTTTTTCGATTTTTTCGTCAAATATCCACGTAGCTAAAGCAAAAGAATGCCAACCGTTGTCAAGTAGCACTGGCGAGCCTACTTCAGCTCCCCCCATCATTTCAGGGTCTTCTCTCCATTTTTTTGCGTCGTTTGGAACCATCCATCCTCCTTTTCCCCCCATTGCGGTTTTTATTCTAATAGAAGAAGGATCACCAATGT
>JAGXOB010000053.1 GCA_019894735.1 Promethearchaeota archaeon
ACCCATACGAGAGTGCTAAAAAAAAAATTGATATCGCAGCAGAATTAATTAATTTACATCCTAATACTTTGGAATATCTAAAAAAAACGGAAAGAGCTCTCGTTGTTTCTATCCCAATAATGATGGACGATGGTTCTCTCGAAATTTTTGAAGGATTCAGAGTTCATCATTCTACTTTACTAGGTCCAGGAAAAGGAGGTGTAAGATATTCCCCTTTTGTGACTCTTGACGAGATGAAAGCTTTAGCCCTCTTGATGACATTTAAGTCGGCTTTATTAGGGTTGCCTCTTGGCGGTTCTAAAGGTGGTATAAGAGTCGACACTAAAAAGTTATCAGAAAGAGAATTAGAGCATTTAACGAGAAGATATACCATGGAAATCATAAATATGATTGGACCAGATAGAGATGTTGCTGCACCAGACATGTATACAGATTCGCGTATAATGGCTTGGATGATGGATACATATAGTATGCAAAAAGGTCGAACTATTCCGGGAGTAGTTACTGGTAAACCAATTGAGATTGGAGGTTCTATAGGGAGGGTTGAAGCTCCAGGTACCGGAATGATTTATATACTTCGGCATTTATGTCAAAAACTAAATTATAATTTGAAAGAAATGAGTGTTGTAATTCAAGGTTTTGGAAAAGTAGGATCTGTTGTTGCTAAGCAATTATGTAACAACTCCTGCAATGTTATAGCAATCTCTGAAGAAGAAGGAGGGATATATTCTCCAGATGGTTTAGATATAGACACATTAATTGAATGGAAGCAAAAAGGTAATTTATTAAAAGAATACGAGGGTAAAAATACAAGCCCAATAACTAACGATGAATTATTTAGCACTGAATGTGATGTTTTAATTCCTGCTGCTGTTGAAAATCAGATTTATAGCGGAAATGCAGATAAGATAGACTGTAAAATAATATTAGAAGGAGCAAATAGTCCAACTACTTCCCAAGCAGATAAAATCTTGGAGGAAAAAGAAATCATAGTAGTTCCAGATATTCTTGCAAATAGTGGAGGTTTATGTGTATCTTATTTTGAATATATTCAAGATATACAAAGCTATTTCTGGAAATTAGATCGCGTCAATAAAGAAATGAGATCTATTCTTATAGATACATTTGAGGGAATTTTAAAATTTTCAAAAAAAACGGATTCATCACTCAGAACGGCAGCATATGCTATTAGCACAAATCGATTAGCAAAAGCACATGAATTAAGAGGTTTATTTCCATAAAAGTGTGTGTTTTAGTTTATGAGGAATATATAATTATTAGATTTAGCAGAAATTATTATAAAAAATAAAATAAAAAATAAAAAAAGTGTATTATAATGGCCGTTAATCCTTTTGATATGGCAAAAAAGCAGATTGATATTGTAGCAGAAGTGATGGATTTAGATCCAATCATTCTTAAGTATTTAAAAAGAGTAGAACGTTCTTTAATAGTTTCTATTCCAATTATGATGGATGATGATACTTTAAAAATTTTTGAAGGTTATAGGGTTCATCATTCAACAATCAGAGGACCTGGTAAAGGCGGATTACGATTTTCTCTAGGTGTTAATCTTGATGAAGTAAAGGCTTTAGCAACATGGATGACATGGAAAACCAGTCTTTTAAACTTGCCTTTAGGGGGCGCTAAAGGTGGTATATGCGTTGATCCTTTTAAATTGTCTAAAAAAGAGCTAGAAAGACTTACAAGAAGGTTTACTGCTGAAATTATTAATATCATAGGACCAGATATTGATATTCCAGCTCCAGATGTAAATACTAACCCACAAATTATGGCTTGGATAATGGATACATATAGTATGCAAAAAGGACGCACGATTACTGGCGTTGTAACTGGAAAACCAGTCGAAATTGGCGGATCTGTTGGCAGAGCAAATGCTACCGGAATGGGCTTGTATTTTGTACTTCAAGCTTTAGTTGAAAAACTGAGATTAGACTTAAAGGCCTTAAAGATTGTAGTTCAAGGATTAGGAAATGTGGGAGGTACGATTGCCGATCTACTTTATAAACACGGGTGTAAAGTTATTGCTGTCTCAGATATATCAACGGGTATTTACTATGAAGATGGTTTAGATGTAGAAAAATTATTAACATGGGCAAAACAAGGTAATTTATTACAAGATTATAAAAACGATAAGTATAAGCTTATTAGTAACGACGAGCTACTTACATTAAAATGCGATGTATTAATCCCTGCAGCTATAGAAAATCAAATAACAGAAAAAAATGCGGAGAAAATAGACTGCAAAATAGTTCTAGAAGGTGCTAATGGTCCTACAACACCAGATGCGGATAAAGTTTTGTTTAAGAAAGGAATCTATGTTATACCAGATATTCTCGCCAATAGTGGTGGTGTTTGTGTCTCTTACTTCGAATACGTCCAAGATATTAACTCTTACTTCTGGAAACTCGATCGGATTAATGAAGAACTTAAAAGAATTATAATCGAAGCATTTGAAGAAACATATAAAATCTCAGAAGAGAGAAATATACCCCTTCGAACAGCAGCCTACATAATAGCGGTGTCAAGGATTGCAAAAGCGATTGAGTTAAGGGGAATCTTTCCTTAACCCTATATTTTATTTTTTAATATGTCTTTTAAGTAAAAAGTAAAAGGATAAATAGAAATCCCATTGCACTGACTATATGAATTAACGCAAAAACAAATCCTGTTTTTAATAATCGCTTGTATCCTAAATTTTCAACACCACTATCTTGTGCTACCTTAAGGGTCATGAGATCTGCCGCGGCTCCCTGAGGAATAAGATTTCCTCCTATATTAATAGCAACGATAAAAGCAAACAAAAGAGGAGTAGCAGGAAAATTAAATGTATTTATGAGAGTATCAATAATTGGGATAAAGATTAATGCTGTAGGTGTATTAGCAACGAAACCTGAAATCAAACTTACTAAGATAAGAAGAATAAATGATATCAATATAGGATCGAGAAATTCAAAAGGGATGGAAGTAAAAATTTCTGTAAATCCCGCTCTTAAGAGGCTCCCAACAATTACATACAAAGATATGAAGAAGAAAATTATTTCCCACTCAATATCTTTTAATAGTTGTCCCATCGGTTTTTTTGTGTAGCTTCGATTTGCTAAAACAAGTATTAAAGCTGCGATTATTGCTGTCAAGTATAAAATAGGTAAGATCACAAAAAACACTATGGTAACAATAATCGCAAAACTATTGAAATAGAACATTTTTTTATTTTTTATCATAACGTCAGCATCTACAAGCTCGAGGACGAATTGTTTTATTTGTTCTTCGATATTTGGCTCTTTTGAGAGTATAAATCGATCAATTAAAAAAATTGTAAGAAATAATAATAGAAATGAGAAAATCCAATAATATTGGATGAAATATAGCGTATCAAGTGCAAAATATGTTGAGATAATAATATTTTCTCCACTTGAAAATGGAGTTATTATGGAACCGATGTTAATACATATAGTCATACCAAGCAAATAAGTTCCTGCTCGAATTTTTAGGAAATGACACAATCGGACTACCACAGGGGCTAGGATTAATACAACAACAACATCAGAAATGACAGCTGCTAATAGTGTAGTAATCGTACATAGAAGATAGAGAAAAATTCTACGATCTCCTCTTGATATTTTAAAAAGTTTTACCGCTACATATTCTAAAACATTTGAGTCTTGCGCAATTTTAGTAATAATACTCATACTTAAAATAATTAGAATAGCTTCCCATTCTACATCTAGAATAAAATCTTCGATTCCTATTTTTAGTTGAATACCGGTAACTGTGGCACCGACAAACATGCAGAATAAGGAAATTGCAACAAAATCCACACCTTTTATGGAATAACTAATAATAATTATGATAAAAAGTGCAAAAAGAAAAATTAAAAGCGGTAGATTCATCGGTACTTGAATGATAGATTTAAAATTTTATTACTTATGTTAGTAAACGCCTTTTAATAAATCTATTTATATTATATTAATTGAAATGTTCTTCAATCTTATTGATGTTCTTACAGATCTGGTTAAATAATTTATTTAAATAGAAAAAGTTGTAGGAGAAATTTGAATAGGTTTAGTTCCTTTAGTAGAGAAATATTTGAAATTAGATATTCAAAAATATTTTCTTCAATAAAATAATGTAAGGTCACATAATAACCTTCTTCATTCTTTATCATTTCAGTGATCCTTTTAATTAAATTTATGATTTGTTTTTCTACTACAAGCATATCGCAATTTGTTGGATTAATGTTGATGATGTTAATGCCAGTAACATTATTAAACGAAATTTTGCTTAATTCAGGGTTACTTTGAACGTATTTATGATTTAGGTAATTTGCAAACATTATTTCAATTAGATTATAAATTGTTTCTTTCTTTTCAGAGGTAAAATGACCTTCAATCACATTTATTAGCAAGTTTAATATCTGCTGAAACACACCTAAGATATCAAAATATTCTGCAATGGTTGATATATTTTCCGCTGTTAACCACTGGGAATAATATTCATCGATAACATCCTTAAATGGACTAAAAAGTTCGGTATTTCCTTTCCATAATTTATTCCACGCCTCTACATCTTTAGAAACGTATTCTTCAAGAAATGTTTGCATAATAACATTGAGCCGAGCTTTCAGCATATTTGAGCTTATGTCTTTCTCAGATGTTGCTACAAATAATAAATTAGATTCCTTATTTTCTAAATAAGACCATCTAAGACCCCCCATCTCAATACTTTCTATACCCGTTTTAAGTTCATAGATAGTAAACTGATTTAGAGCGGCTAAAAGTCCACTAATGAGATCCTCGTCTAAAGCCAAATCCATGTAAGGTTTGTACAACAGCGTAATCCCACTTTCTGAATCAAGTATCCAAATATTCATACTAAAACCCCGATATTAGAGTTTGTCATTAGTTATATAAAATTACCATTTAATAAATGATTATTTTTAGATATAAATTTTAATGATATTCACAAGAATTCTTGAAGGTCTTTTGTTTTACATATTTTCTCTATATTTCTCAGCATCTCAGAGATTTTCCTCTGTAATACCAGATCTGCGCCTCCTCCTAGTAGACTAAGAAATTCGCTGCTTAAGGAGAATGTTTCTATAAAGACACCCAATTTCGATTTTGTGGAGGAGAGGGTTTTTATACGTAAACGACCTTCTAATTCTCTAATATCTTTATTATTTCTAACATTAAATTCAATCAGTCGCCCCTTACCTTCTTCTTCACCCTTATCTGAGAGTATTAATTCTCCTTCCATTTCAATTGGAATTTTTACAATATCTATTTCGTCATAAATTTTAGTATAAAGTACATTTGGAGCAGTAAATTGTGCATCCATTTTTTTCGCGGGATTAATTGCCTCCCAAAATTCAGCTTTATAGAGCGCTTGAAAAAGTAATTCGCTATTACAGTTATTCACTTCTAAAACTTTTGATATTTTAGCCAATATTAACACCATAAGATATTTTCGTATGATTTACTAATAAAAGTGGAAAGTTTATATTCTTTTATATTACACACTCATAGGAAAGAAAGCTAGCCTGAGACTTCCTTGATCATTTCATGTTTATTAACCCTAAATCATTTTTAATTTTTCATCATTTGCTAATAAATATATTTTAGATTAAAAAAATAGCAAGGATTTTATTCGCTATAAAGCACTAATCCCGGAACAGCATACTCGCTTCTAAATTCCGTTCTTCTTTACAATTGGGGCAAATCCAAGTAGTATCGTTCTTTTTTATAGAATTAATACACATATCACAAATCGTGGTATCACAAATACAATATGAGCATCTATCGAGTTTATCTGCGCAATTTTTTCCACATATAAAACAATTTGGAGGATTTTTCGACATTTCTATTTTACATTTTAAATTCTTTTATAATATTCATTATTATGAATATTATTAATTAAATTTAACAAAATTTCTTAGCAAAATGGAAAAACTTCAAAAACAAATTCAATTACTTGCCCTAATAATTATCTTTCCTATATATAGAGCAATTTCAGCGATAATTTATATAAATTATCCGGAATTTATTTTGTGGATTTTGGTTTCGATTTTTTACGCTATATCTCTTGTGATATTATATCTGTTTTTTAAGAAAAGACAAAAATGATCTTTTGTTTAACTTTAAGCTAGAATTTGGTAAGTTAACTTTTAGATCATGTCTTCTTTTTAAAAAGATCTGGAATCAAACCATCTATTCCAAGACTTTTAAAGACGCTATCTCTAACATCTATTTGAACTCTCATATCTTGCATGACCTTTAAAGTATCACCTAAAGTTTTAGAAAATGTGTTACTCATTTCTTTAATTGTGTCAGAAGTTAATTTTAGGGATTCTCGAATAGATAAATTAGTTTCATGCAATTCTACGGTTAATTCTTCCATTGCCTTTCTCATTTCTGAGAGTTCACGCTTCATTCCCATTTTTCATAGATTTTCCATAATTTAACTTGATTACTATTTTTGTAAAAGAAGGCTCTGCTTAAAGTTTTTATTTAAATGAGATATTAATACTGTCAGACTATCAAATATAATAAAAATTCTTTTAAGAGTCCCTTAGTATATTCTAATTAACTAAACATAAAAAACACAAAAACAAATGTCGGAATGGAAGAATAAAGTCAAAAGACAAACCACAGAATCGGCAGACTTATTCTGTGCAGGAACAGGATGAGGTATGTCTGACGGAATAACAGAATTAATACACTTAATACAAAAACGTCGCAGAGAAAAAAAAGCAAAAAAAGCTGATAGAAACTAAACTAAATTAAATCTCAAAGATTGGATTAAAAATGATAGGATTCAATCGTTGGTTCCGCAAGAATCGAGATTAAAACCGTTTTTCAAATAAGTAATTCCTTAAAACTCTTATTTTTTATAAAACTCACCCTTAAAACTCCTGTTTTTTTTATTCTAGACAGAAAATGTAAGAGTGATAAAACTTATGTCAGAAGAAGAAAGTGAATTTGATTTTGGATTTGACGACAATTGCTATGAAACCAGTTGATCGATGATCAATCTGTGGTATTTAAGAGCTCTAAAATTACGGAAAGAAAAAGAAGAACAAGAAGCATCATAATATCAACATCTCGATGATTAAATCGTTAAATGGTAGGATTTAATCAATAAGTTCTAGCAAGGACTTGAGATGAAATATCTTTATTTTTTTAATAATGTTAATCAAAAGGAGAGAGTATGCAACATTAATTTGGCTTTTTTGAGCCCTCTCCAACTTTACGGTAAATAAACCCCTTTTTTTCAACCATCTTCTTATCAAAAATATTCCTTCCATCAATAATAATTGGAGTTCTCACCTTCTTCCTTAAATCATCAAGGTCAATATTGTAATATTCAGAATGATTTGTTGTAAACATTAAAACATCTGCATCTACAACTGCTTTATTTAAATCGCTTGTGAGTTTAGTAAGTTTGTAATCACGCTCTTTTACATAAGGATCGTGAGCGATATACTCAATATTATGGGAGTGATATCTACTTTTTAGAACTTTTATGATATTTTCAGTTGGGGTATTTCGAGTATCGTCTGTATTCGCTTTATAAGAAACACCTAAAAGAACTACCTTTATGTTGTCTACTAATCTATGAGAATCCCTAAATACATTCTCCATTAATTCTATCATGTGATAGGGCATAAAATCGTTAATTTTTCTTGAATCTTGAATTATTTTTATTTTTGACTCGTTAAATTTCTCCGTGTATTTATTGAATCCATATAGTAAGAGCCAAGGATCTTTCGTTAAACAATGACCACCTACGCCTGAACCCGGGTAGTGCATCATTCGATCGTGGCGATAATTTATTAAATTTATAATTTCGAAGATGTTACGATTGAAATCCTCACATAATAAAGCCATTTCGTTAGCAAATGCAATATTTACGTCTCTATACGCATTTTCTATACATTTCGTTAATTCCGCTGTTAGAGTATCAGTCACCTGTAATTCTTTTTTAACGACTTTTCCATACAAAAATTTGGCTTTTTCGTTAGCTTCTTGGCATCCCCCTCCTATAACCCGAGGGAAATCTGTTATATATTCAATCATTTTACCTGGCATTACTCGCTCAAATGAGAACACTAAATAAAAGTCTTTACCTCTCTTTAGTTCACTTTCATCTTCTAATATTACCTGAACGATATTATCTGTAGTTCCCGGGGCTACTGTAGACTCCAGTATAATTGTCACCCCTTTTTTCATGTGTTTAGCAATGTTATGAGAGACATCCAGTAAAGAAGCATATCTTGGGATTTTTTCATCATCAACAGGTGTTTGTACGTCGATTAAAATGTAATTCGCTTCGTTAATTGCATCATAAGCATCAGTAACTTTAAATTTTTCATTTTTTACAACTCTTTCGATTAGTTCATCTAATCCCGGTTCATCCCCTTCGTAAGGATTTTTCCCTTGGTTCAACCAATCTATTTTCCAGCTCGATCTTTGCGATCTTCGTTGAATACCTGTGACAAAAAAATCATCTACATCGGCTAAAAGAGCTGCCATTGGAATACCAACGTAGCCCATTCCGACTACAACAATATTAGTAGGCATTTTCTTAACTTTTAGTGTCGAAATTAATAAAGATATAAATCAAGCATACTTGAAAAAATTTTATAATTAAAAATATAAAAAAAAGGAAAAATAGGTATTAATAGATTAAATTTTATTTCGGTTTCTTCTCATAAGAACTCCCTTTTACGGCCTTAAAAAGACCCGCCATTATCGCACCTGCAACAAATCCGCCTACATGAGCAAAATGTGCTGTTTGATCACCAAATGGACTATATAGAGAAACCATGGCATATGTAAGTTCTGCGATGAAGTATGTAATTATGAAATAACTAGCAGTTACCTTGCGCATTGTTGACCCCGTTGGAAGATAAAACTTATTGGAAGGATATAGCATTAGATAAACTGCCATAAGGCCAAAGATTGCTCCAGATGCTCCTAAAGAAGGAATAATTGCTAAAATTGGACCCCAAACTGGTATTAAAATCGTGCTAAAAGCGTGAAGCATTGTGGCAAATATACCTGAAACGAAATATGTTATCACATAAAAGAGATGGCCCATTGCGTGCTCACAATTATCAGTTATTACAAAGAAGAACCACATATTCATAATAATATGAATTATATCTCCGTGCATAAACATTGATGTGAATATTGTCCACAGTTTCTCACCTGCAAAGAATTCGGTAGGTACGAAAGCGTATTCAAGGTGCATTTGACCCGTTGGATCCATCATTTGCCATACAAAAACTGCTATATTTGCAACTAAAATGATAACTGAAAAGTATTGCTTAAAAAAAGAAATTTTGTCGTCTGTTGCTTCTAAAACCATTCTAAATCATCAATTAGATATTTTTTAAATTAGATAGTAATATTTAATTCTGATTTTTAAAGCTATTTAAGATTTTGTTATATAACTAATAAACAATTATCAAAAGTAGAATTGGTGGAAATTAAAAGTTAAAATATTAGAATGTGTTTATTTAAACTATGAAATTAGGTAAATCGAGTTTACACAACATTGCAAAAATCCAACCAGATTCTGTTAAAAGAAGACGAGTCTCAAGTCACGATGTTACTGGAGGAAATCACGATTGGATCGATATAAAACCGGGAGAAAAAGTTATTATTGGAGATGTGAAGGGTGCGGGATGTATAACTCATATTTGGTGCACAATTTTGTGCAAGGCACACTATTATTTGAGAAATATTATAATTAGAATGTATTGGGACGAAGAAACAGATACTAATCCTAGTATAGAGGTTCCTATTGGAGATTTCTTCGGACTAGGTCACGCTAAACATAAAAACTTTATTTCTTTACCATTTCAGATGAGTCCGCAACGAGGTAGAGCATTTAATTGTTGGTGGCCTATGCCTTTTTCAAATGGGTTTAAAATAAGTATAGAAAACGATAACGCTAAGCAAATGAGGTTATTCTTCTATATAGATTACGATTCCTACGAGGACAGATTTGATAATGAAAAGGACTACGGGAGGTTTCACGCGCTTTGGCATCGTGAAAACCCTACAAACCCAAAAAAAAGGGATAGTGAAACCGGTAAAAAAATACTAAAGATTAAACCTATAAAATTTAGTTACCGTGGTCGCAATGTTGATGATCCTATGTCTCAAAATTATAAAATCCTCGAAGCAAAGGGTAAAGGACATTTTGTTGGGTGCCATTTGGACATAGATAATATTACTTTCTTTCCATGGTATATTAATTGGCCAGGTGAAGGGGACGATATGATATATATTGACGACGATATTGATAAACGTGTCCCTACTCTATGTGGAACGGGCACAGAAGATTATGTAAACCAATCATGGGCTCAACGTCAAAAACATCACGCTCCTTATCACGGTACGATTAAACCCGGGGGGATAAATTGGTGGGGTAAAATCTCCTATTATCGATATCACATTGAAGACCCGATCTATTTTAATAAAAAAATAATTGTTACTATCGAACATGGGCACGATAATCATCGGAGAGACGATTGGTCATCAACAGCTTATTGGTATCAACGGGAACCGCACGACCCGACATTATACCCTAATCTACTCGATAAAAAAGGAAGAAAACCTCGTAAACATGTAGCACATATGATTAGAAAGACTTTGTGCGTTATTTTTATTGTATTTCTATTGTCGATAAGGTTTATTTTTTAGATTCTTTCACGAATTTGTATAAGATATACGCTTTAAAAATCAAAAGTGAAAATTATAAGACATAAACGTTTTTACCTTATATCTATGTCAGAAGTTGATTTAGTTACAGCTATTATTGGAATTACCTTGGCGCTAATCACCACTTTTTGCTTTAATTTAGGGATTGTATATCAAAAAAAAGGATTAAAGGAAGCAAAAGTTAAGGGTATTGAGATAAAAACTGAAGAAGGGTTTATAAGCCTTGTAAAAACGTTTATAAAATTGTTTAAAGTTAGATCTTGGTTAATTGGTGCGATCTTAGGTGTTGGAGGATGGTTTCCGTATATTATTTCGATTGGAATGGTCGGGGTCCTCGTGACTGAGCCTGTTATGGCAACGGGATTTATATTTTTCGTTCCAGCAGCAATTAAAATCTTAAAAGAAAGAGTAGGTATTATCGAATACATAGCAATAGGAATGTTGACGATATCTCCTATCCTTATTGGATTTGCAGGTATTTCTGACGTTGATCTCGATTTATACGAGTTTGTTCCATCATTTGCAATATTTTTAGCAATCTCCCTATCACTTTGTTTTATCTCGTTAACCTTGGCCAAAAAAAAGAGAGGTCGTAGTTCTGAGGGCCTTTTTATAATGTTTGGAGGCGCTATTTTATTCGCGCTTGGGGGGTCTGCTACGAATGTTTTAGCTCAAGCTTTGATTCAAACTGGCGAAGGATTTCAGTGGTATACAATATTCGAACTACCTTTTGGCATATTTTGGTTCATATTTGGAGGAACTTACGCTCATCTATGGGTCTTTTTAGGATTTTGGATGATGGCAGTTTTCAACCTTTCCAGTCTTCCGTATTATCAAGGGGGCTTTCAAAAAGGTAAAATTCTTATTATGTATCCAATTTTAGATTCGATTGCTTTGCTTCTACCAATTGTTGCGGGTCTTTTTGTTTTTAGACAAACATTTTCTAATATATATCTTTTTTCTATTGCCGTTATTTTAAGTGTAATCGCTACAATTGTCTTAAGCAAGTATCAAGTAGCAGTTGAGACCATGGAACCTACTAAAAAAGATGCTGATAACGAAAGTAGTCAAGATAATGTGCTATCTAGTGATAAAGAATAATCTAACTAGTTTTTTGAAATAATCATTCCTTAAACCTAAATTCTATTAATAGTATCGAATCCTATATATATACAAATTTTAAAATCATCTGATTTATATGATAAAAAACAAAATAAAACCAAGCGCTTATTTGTTTCCTTTGCCTGTTGCTTTAATTGGTGCAAATATAGAAGGGAAGCCAAACTTTGAGCCCGTTGCTTATGTTGGTATCGTTGAGTATAAACCACCTTTAATTTCAGTAGCTTCCTACGAAAGTCATTATACAAATATTGGAATAAAGGAAAATGGTGTGTTTAGCGTAAATACTCCTTCTGAAGAAATTATAGAGGGTACTGACTATTGCGGTATCGTTTCTGGAAAAGAAGTAGATAAGTCAGAAGTGTTTGAAGTCTTTTATGGCGAACTTAAAAATGCTCCAATGATAAGTGAAGCACCATTAAATTTAGAATGTAAAGTAGTCAAAACTATTGCTATTAAAGATTTAACAGGTGCTGAAAAGGGTCACGAACTTTTTATAGGAGAAGTAGTAAATGCTTTCGCTAAAGACGAATATCTTACGGAAGGGACCCCTGATATCTCCAAGATTAACACATTTACATATGCTATGAAAAAATATTGGAAAATAGGCGAAGAAGTCGCAAAAGCTTGGGAGATTGGAAAGAACTATATGAAAATTTAAAGCTAGCTGTTTTTTTTTTTTTTCTTTTTAAGAATGTTTTTAATATAAGTAATAATTTCATTTCCAGAAATAGCCTTAACTAAATAACCGTCTGCACCGAGTTCTTTTCCTTTTTGAATGTCTTCAAAAAAATTTTTTACAGTAAAAAGAACTACGAGAATATTAGGGTATTTTGACTTGATTGTTGTCAAAATTTCGTAACCATTCATTCCGGGAAGCATAATATCAAGCAAAACGAGCGCTATCTCTTCGTGTTTTTCATCGATAATGTCTAATGCGTCGTATCCATTACTACATGTTATTGTATCGTAATTCTCGAGTTGCAAAAACTTCTCAGTTAAAATCGTTATATCTTCTTCGTCGTCGACGATCAAGATTTTTTTCGGTTCTGGCATTGGAAATTCCTTTTATCATCCTTAATTCATTTCCTACTAATATAGATTCTTTTTACTTATTTAAAAAGTATGTATGATTTTTATATTTTGATCGCTAGTGTCTCTCAAAATTGTTATTTAAAAGGAATTTAGTTCAAGTTCGTATAGGCGCTCTGAAATAAGCAATTATCTTTTAAGAATCTAGACCGAGAAATGTTTATTATTTATCTATTCAATATTTTTTTCACATAATCGCGTAGTTCGTTTCCAGAAAAGGGTTTGGTAATATATCCGTCTGCTCCTAATTCATTACCTTTTTCTTTATCTTCTTTAAAACTTTTAACCGTAAAAAGGATAACTTTGATGTTTTTATAGGTCTCTTTTGATTTTATAGTTCTGAGGACTTCAAACCCTGACATTCCCGGCATCATAACATCTAATAGCATTAAGACGACCTCTTCATGTTTTTCTTCTAAGGTTTTTAACGCTTCTTTACCGTTACTACAAGTAAGCGTGCTAAAACGATCAAGTTGTAAAAACCTCTGAACAAGACTAACTATATCAGGTTCATCATCACATATAAGAATAGAATTTTTATCTGCCATTTTAAATCTTTTTTTTAAAAAGTAATTATTAAAATTTATAATTAGATATTTTTCTGATGACTAACAATATATATCAACTCATTTCGATAATTTATATGTATACTTTTTCGAGGGTTTAATTTACGATCAAATATGCCAAATCACGACAATAGTCCCATTTTTCCCGATTCATATGTCGGTGATAATTCTTCCGAATATGATAATTCGATTTGGATGGAAAGAAATCAAAAAAAATCAACATTAGTTTGCTTACAATATTTGTACGATGAAAAATTGAATGCACTTGGAAAAGTTGATTGTTTAAACGAAAAGAACTACTTAATTGCTGATTTAGGTTGTGGGACAGGGTTTTCTTCTGAAATCCTAGTAGAAAATGGGTATCGCGTTATAGGTATAGATATTTTAAAGGATATGATCTCGAAAGCTAAAATTAAAAAAAGTTTTTTAAAACGAGGTAGGGAGCTCGAGCTAATCTTAGCTGACATTAACCATTTGCCTATAAGACTCGCTTCGATTGATCATATGATTTCCATTTCAGCTTATAATTTTATAACCCAAGGAAAAAAGTTATCCGGTAATATATCTAAAACGACTAATAATACAGCAAAATATCTGAAAAAAATTTTAAAAACAAACGGGAGAATTGTGATCGAATTTTACCCAAAAGACGAAAAAGAACTTAACTATTTTATTTCTTCTTTCAAAGATAATGGTTTTGATGGATTTATGGTTAAAAAGGACCCTAATCAAAAAACGGGTCAAACTTTTTTACTTTTAAAAAAAAGGTGAAAATTATCGGAGTATGTAATTTTTGTGGAAAAACAGATAAATATATTTCTGAAGTG
>JAGXOB010000054.1 GCA_019894735.1 Promethearchaeota archaeon
ACATAGCCTAAATCTAAAGAATAACCAATTCTAATCTTTTTAGGAACATTTTGTAGAACATTTACATAGCTCAATTCAGGCGTAGATAATGTGTATTTATCAATATCATTAGAACCCGCCATAACATCCAACATTAAAGCAGCGTCTTTGACATTTCGAACAATAGGACCATTATGTGATAATCTATAAAAACTCATTTTATCCCATAACCGTGGAACTCGACCATAGCTAGGTTTAATTCCAAAGACTCCGCATAAACAGCTTGGAACTCTGATTGAACCTCCACCATCCGACCCTTGAGCTAATGGGCCCAAGCCAGATGCAACTGCGGCTGCTGCGCCTCCACTTGATCCTCCAGGAGTCATATCTCGATTCCATGGATTTTTGGTTTCTCCAAAGATTTTATTATCAGTTACTGCTTTGTGACCAAAAGCTGGACTATTAGTTTTACCAAGAAGTACAATTCCCGCATCTTTAAGCTTCTTTACAATAAATTCGTCTTGATCTGGGACATTATCTTCAAAAATAATGCAACCAAATGTAGTTCGTATTCCCCCTGTTTTATTTAAATCTTTTATTGATGTTGGAATTCCATTCAAAGGACCGAGTTTCTCACCTTTTTTTACTTTATCATCTGATTTTTTTGCCAATTCACGAGCTAAATCAAAAGTAGGAGTGCAATACGCGTTGATGATTGGATTAATTCTTTCAATTCTTTCAATTATTGTCTCAGTTATTTCTTCTGAAGTTATTTCCTGGTTTTTAATAGCATTAACCATTTTGTAAGCAGGCATATAACAAATTTCTTCTTTCTTCATAATTTTCACTTTCATTCTTCGTAGTTCAATACATAAAATCTAGATAATCCCATATTTAAAAGATAACAATTTAACTATTCATTGCCTTTTCTCTTAATTTTCTACGGAATACTTTCCCTACGGTTGTTCGAGGTAATAACTTTATAAATTCGACTTGGCGGGGGTACTTGTATGCAGCTAATCGTTCTTTGGACCATTCGATGATTTCGCGTTCTGTTATTTTTCCGTCTTGGTATTCCGGTTTCAAAACTATATAAGCTTTAATTGTTTC
This sequence comes from Promethearchaeota archaeon, assembly GCA_019894735.1. The sequence goes on from JAGXOB010000054.1 coordinate 1,090, forward strand.
ACCTATGTTAACATCTGGGGCTGAAACTACACCAACTTCTAGAACTGCAGGATGTTCGTATAATTTTTCCTCTACCTCACGAGGCATTACTTTGTATCCTTTATATTTAATAATATCTTTTGCGCGACCTTCAATGTAAAAATATCCTTGGTCATCCATTCTAGCTAAGTCTCCAGTTCGTAACCAACCGTTCACTATCGTTTTTTTTGTCTCTTCTGGATTATTCCAGTAGCCCTTCATTACTTGAGGTCCTTTTATTAATAATTCTCCAATTTTCCCTGGTTCTAGTTCATCGAATGTTCCGGGATTAACAATCTTAGAATCAGTATCGATAATTGGTACCCCTATGCTCTCAGAATGGATTTGAGGCATCCATTTGGCCGCAATGTGAGTGATAGGTGAGGTCTCTGTTAATCCAAAACCTTGTCCTACTTTTATTCCAACAACATCTTCCCATTTCTTAGCTAATTCTGGAGGTAATGCTGCTGAACCTGAATTTGCTTCTTCAAGACTTGAAAGATCTCGTTCTGTGAAATCTGGATTATTTATTAACATTTGATACATTACCGGAACTCCAACATAATTTTTAACCTTATAATACTCAATTGCTTCTAGAATGTCAGCGGCGTTAAAGGAGGGAAATATTACTAACATTGCTGTACCGAAAACTGCAATAATCATAATTAAAAATCCAAACGAATGGCATAAAGGTAGAACTGATAAGTTTACTGTTTTACCAAAGTTATCTTCTCCTTCTTCTGCTTCACCAGCCATTAACAAAGTTGAGAGCGTACAGGAGACCAGATTAGTATGAGTTAACATTACGCCTTTTGGCAATCCCGTAGTTCCACCAGTAAATAAAAGAGCCGCAAGATCGTTTGAAGGATCTATATCTACATCTGGTTGAAGAGGTGCTATATTCTCGATAAACTCTTCGAAAGTTATCGTCCCTTCTTTAGCTGAGTTTGCTTCCAAAAGGATTATATTTTCTAACCTCACATCTTTTTGTGCTTTTTTCATAGTTCTAAAATTTCCTCGATGCACAAAAGCAGTTCGCATATTATCAGATTCCTTAATGATGTGTGCTACATCGCTTTCTTTGAGCAGAGGGTTTATTGGAACTACAATGGCACCTGTTTTCATAATTCCAATGCAGCAAAAAATAAACTCTGGACAGTTTGAGGTCATGATGCCTATAGGTTCTCCCTTTTTTACTCCCAATTGAACTAACGCATTTGCTAGCTTATCAGAAATATAAATTAATTCGCGATAGGTATATTTTTTGTCAGTTGATTTAGAATAAACGCATACATTGTTAGGATATTCTTTAGCTGATAGATTAATTAATTCGTGAACGGGGATAGGATCAAATTTAATCGATTTCGGCACATTTGGGAGTCTAAATTTTAACCAAGGTCTATTAGGATTTTCCAAATAAGGTGATTCGTTTTCAAAATCATATATAGGCTTCCAATCTGAGTAATCTTTCATAGTAATTGTAAAAGTAGTTTTTATAAAGTTTATATTAAGAATTTTAAGTTTAGCATATAAAAATCTTCTCTTGAGTTCTTACAAGAATGTCCAATTTAAGAGTGAGTAGAATCATGTTTTTAATTCTCCAAGAAATCGAGAATCATTTTATTAACTTCCGAAGCTCTTGAGAGAGTCATAAAGTGACCCGCCTCATTTATGATTTTCAATTCACTATGAGGGATTCTTTTATTCATTTCCATCATGACTGAAACAGGCGTCTGTCTGTCGTGGGAAGCGGCAATAAGAAGAGTATCGTGTTTAATTTCAGTTAATTTATCAAAAGTATAATGTGTTTTCATAGCTTCTGCTTGATTAATTATATCTTGCGGTCTTGAAGGGTTAACCGTGCTTTCCCTAATTAAATCTTCCATCGAAAAAACTCCATAAAATTTTTTGGTTGGATTTGCCTCCATCTCTTTTCTAAACTTTATATGAAAAAGCCACTTTGATTTTTGTCTGAATGCCTTTAAAGGATCGTGTTTTAAGGTTTCTATTTCTTCAAGTCGGCCATTTTTGGGTATTTCGACCCAATCAGTGTTAGTTCTACCGTAGTTAGTAGCAATTAACACTAGCTTCTCAACTTTTTCTGGATAGAGAAGAGAAACATTCTGGGCAATCATACCTCCGAAAGATCTTCCGATAATATGAGCTTTTTTTATATTTAAAAATTCTTCTAATCTATTGACATCTTCGGCCATCATCTTCATAGTGTAAGGAATATTAGGGCGATCACTTTCTCCAGTTCCACGTAAGTCAAATGTTACCAATTTAAATCTTTTGCTCATTTCCGCAACTTGAGGTTTCCATATTTCTTTTTTTGCACCATAACCATGTATGAAGATAACAGGAAAACCATTGCCATAGACTCGATATGATATTTTTACACCTTGTAAATTCGCAAAAGTCATGAGTTTGATTTTAAATTTTATTAATAGCTATTGTAATATATTAGAGTATTAAAAAAAACCTTCTATTTAATTGTTAAATTTGAACATCAAACCTATTTTTATTTACCTAGCTGTAAAAGATTAAATAGGAAAGCTCAGATATATTTACTATATTTATTTGTAATATTTAAAAATATGAATTATTTTTCTACATTCAAATTACATTCAAACAAATAATACAGTATAAAATACAAAGTTTTTTCGATTATTATGGTAGATTATTCAAAAATTTTGCAAAATCTCGAATTTTTCAACATTAGTACCGATAGTTTCACAATATTTGAATGGAAACCACCAAAATCATATAAGAGCTACATTCTAGACTTAAATATCGTAAAGAAAAATCCCACAAGCAATATATTTTTTCACATTTTTAAAGGAGAGATGAAAATTGTCCATATCCGATTGAAAAACTTGATCTATACTGCAGGTTCTAATAACGAAGTCCAATTTCAACTGTTAGAAGCTTTGATTGAGCAAGTTTCCGTTGTATTTAACGAGATATATGATATTGAGTCTTATATAAAGTACGATAATTTTTCCACCTCTATGTTCAGTTCATTTAAAGAAGAAATTGATAAAATTATTAGTAATTTTAACTCCCTCAATTGTGTTAGAGATCTTAAGGTTCCTTGTATGGTTTGTAATGGTATACTTATAGTAATCGTTAAAAGAAGTTTCATTGAAGATGCGGAGTCTTATCCTGTACCTCTCGTTTACAATCATAAAGGACATGCTATCTTATGTTTCATTGATAAAAATTACGACATTCGAGGAGTAGAATTAGTAAATGTAACGGGTTAATTCTTTGATTATACCAAAGATTTAATTGCATATTAACAACTTCTTATTGCATTCCAACATATAATTAAAAAATTATCATTCTTAACAATAAATATGGCAGAAGATAAGAAACAAGATAACGAACCCTTTTTTCAAGATGTAATTAAAAAAACTAAAACGGGTATTACCTTCCCAAAAGAATTGAGAGAAGCGTTATTTGACGATAGTGAAGAAGTTTTCTTTAAAATTATTGTACCTAACGAAAAAAATAAAATTATCTTAGAGTTTATAACTGATACCGAAGCAAAAAATTTAACTGAAAGTAGTCTAAGCTCTAAATCGAAAGAACTCAAAAAAGATCCTGTAAAATTGAAGGAAAAAACAACTTCAGATAAAATCGCCCCAAATTGGAGTGAGTATTTTGTATACGATTTTAAAAATAGAGAAAAAGTTCAACCCATTTTAGAATCTGCGTTTTACAAGTTTGCTGAAACTCCAGCTGATTTAGACGATGCTATGGGGAGGATTAAATACGCTTTAGTTTCATTTTTAACAGCAACCAAAACGGATAACGCTAAGTTGTATTTTTCTATAATAAAACTCCTTATTGATGTAATAGAAAGGTTTAATCAACCAAATTTGATTGATTGGATCTTTGAAAAAATTGTACCTAATATGGAAAGTAAATTTCTTTACGAACTAGCGCTTCTCGAGCTCTTAGAAATTAGTTTAAAAACAAAACGTTTTGAAAAAGCTGAACTATTTATATTCTATGTTTTAAGGAACATTGACGATTATCCTCAATCGGAACTTTATAACATCTTCAATTCATTTAAACAATTAGTAAAAAAAGTGCGCCACATTGAAAGAACTGACAAAATTGATCTTTTGTTGAAAGAAAAATTGATGGAATACGGAGAAGGTATTACAGACAACGATTACAAAATCCAAGTTGTGGAGTTTTTGGAGGATTTGAATTATATTGAGCTTGCCTACAAGCTTGCTAAAGCAATACAAAAAGGCCTGCCCCCTGATAGCGTAAAAGTAGACGAGATTAGGAAAATAGTAAAGCGGCTATATACTGCTCCGATAACAGAAGATAAAATCAATTAAAAAGAAATTAAAACATTCATTCATTTATTCTCATTTTTATTATCGTCATTCTTGCCTTGATCCTCAAGTTCCTTGAATTCTTCGATTGATCTTCTTATTTCGGTCTCTATCATTTTTTGCTCCTTTTCCTTAATTATTTTTTCTCTTAATTCAATTTCTGCTTGAGATAATTCGCTTTCTTTTTCTATTATTTCTTCCTTCATTTTTAACGCTTTTTCTTTTTCTTCAATAGCCATCTCCTCAATTTCGCGTTCTTTGAATTCTAAATCCAATTTCTTCTTTTTAATTTCCAAATCTTTCTTCTTAAGTTCAATTTCTTTATCGATGATCTCTGATTCTTCTTTTTTTAATTGTTTTTTAACTTTTTTGGGTATAAGATCCGCGTCTGCTGGAACAATTGTTTCTTGTTCAAGTATTTCTTCTTTTAATTTAAGCGATTTTTCCTTTTCTAATATTATTTTCTCCTCTAATTCCTTTTCTTTTTCTTTTAATTCTATCTTCTTTTTCTTGATTTCTATTTCTTTTTTCTTTAATTCTATTTCTTTATCGATAATTTCAGTCTCCTGTTTTTCCATCAACTTAACTTCTGAAGGAGCTTCCTCTACTATTTCGTCGATTTTCTCAACTGTAACAATTGATTTTAAAACAGAATCTACGGCGTTTTTTAATTCCTGATTTTCTGGATATCCCTTTGCCTGATTTGTAACTGCTTTGGTGACCCAAGAGGGGTGTTTTTTTCCTATCGATATTAAAGCTTGAGTTGCTTTTTCAACTACAAACTCTTTTTCATCAGCTAAAGTGAAAGCAATCTTATTAATAAGCGATTCATCTTCAATATCTGCCTCTCCCCCGGCCATAAAGATAATTAGTTGAAGAATAGCCTCTTTTACGTTTGGATCGTCTGAATTTAATAAATCCACGCTATGAGGGAGAAATAAATCGCATTCATTTTCGCATGATGTTTTCAATGATAACAAGAAAGAATAGCGTAGAACGGAATCGCGTTTAGAAAGATTTTCTAGTAAAGACGGAATATCAATAATCAATCGTTCTATTAAGAACCTTAATACGGTTCCTCCTCCGTGAAGGGATAGCAACAATTCAATGATATCTTCCATTCTTTTAAGATAATCATCTTGCGTAGAATCTCCAAGGTATAAAGCGATGATGTTTACAGCATCATCAATTCTTCCATCCTTTACGAAATCCTGTATTTTAGTAATTTCGGGATTCTCTTGGTCTTTTTCAGTCATTTTAACCAACTTTTTAATTGTTTAATTTTTTATTTAATTAAAATTTACACATGTAAGATATAGAAATCGTTGTACAATCGATATAAGATGTTGAAGACCAATCTTAAATCTCGATATCGTAGTAATGCGCTTAAAGATTTATTCAAGCGAATTTCTGGTACAACACCTATCTTTAACTTTATTGCTAAGTTTTCTTTCTTATCAATATATAGATTAATTTCCTTACAAAATTGACTTAAGGCGTCTAATTCTCCAGGGAATACGTTCCAAATATAATTATCGCGTTTAGAATCTTCCTCTTCAGGGGGTGTTTTGCTAATCTTTAAAAGAGCATCTTTTGGGATAATAGTTTTAATTTCAACGCAATCGGAGTGATTTAACTTTAGTTTTACCTCTGGAAAATATATCCGCGCAAATAATTTACATATACCAAATAGAAGCTCTAAATTAGTGATTTTTTCTCTGGTAGCGTTACAAAGAGCGTAATTGTCAGTAATAAAACAGACATGGATTTTTTCGCCGTACTTATAGATCATGAAATTTTCATTATTCGTTAAAAGATATTGAAAATTTTCATCTCTATTGTCTATTCTATCTTCAAAAATTTTATTGGCCCCTTTAAAATCTTTCTTGGAAAAAAATTTATTTAATTTTCTGTAATCTCCGTGAAAGAATACGTCAAAAAAATCTACTAAATATAAGTAGGCATCATTAGGTTTGTAAATTACCGTTTTATTTCGAAAATCGCGAAATATTATATTTTTATGTACACTATAACAGAAATCAGGCTGATCTTCAATGGTAAGACCGTTTAATAACCGGAGCTTTAATAATGCTCTATGAGTGCAGAGTGGAGTTAATGTGCACTGGATTCTATCGATTTCACATTCTTTAAAACATAGATTATCTATTCTTTTTCTTAAAAGTTCTAATAGTTCGGTTTTAATCTTAGTATCGATTTCTTCCTCAAAGAATTTATCAATATGTTCTGGTTGTAGCGGCATTTTTCAGAGCTTTTATGCTAAAATTATTGAACCTTACAATTTATGAAATATATAACACTGATTCTAAACTTTTCTATTGGGTTTCAAATAGTATTAAAGAAAATTGTAAACTATATTAATGAGAATTTAAATATATATTATTAAAGCTCATAAAAAGGTTTCCTTAAAAAAAACAATCTGAAGAAAATGCTTCGCCAAATTCACATTTTTCATAAAAATGATTGTATTTATAATCACACTTATTCTCTTGCACTAGGAGATGATGAATTGAATAATGTTATCAAAATCATTCAATCATATATAGATATGCCTATGATAGGCAAAACCTTCCAAAAACCTGTATCAGATCACTTTCAAATATTTCATAGGTCAGAGGGAGAGATGTTATTTTTGTTTATTACCGATCTTGTAGACAACCTTGAGTATGTTGGCCCAACGATCGAAAACACCATTGAGAAATTTAACGAGTTATTTCCAACTCCAGAAGATATAAAAACGTCAACTAACCTTAAGCGAGAGTATGTAGATTTTCTTCGGGAACAGCAATATGAATTACATTCTAAAATTGCTATAGTAGGTCCCCATAATTCTGGAAAAACGATGTTGTTTAACATGTTTAGGAGTAATGGCGTACATTCGATCATGAATTTTGCATCATCATCGATCTACTCTATAGACAATTTAAAGTTCGATTTATGGGATTTTGAATTAAAAGATAATTTTTCGCTCTTGTGGTCGAAATTCATCCAGGGATCTGATTTGGTAATTCTCCTTTTTGACTTATCTAATTATCATTTACGAGTAATTAATCACTTTCTTGATTTGCAAAAGCAAGAGAGTAAATTCTCTAAACTTTTGATTATCGGTAATAAACGTGATATGGTTAGAGAAGAAGATATAAGAATAATCAAAAACGAATTGGACCTTTCGAATATTGAAGAGATATCTTTAATTGACGCGGGAGCAAAAGAAAAGATTAGAATTTTGATTTCTAAGGTTTTAAATCTGAAAAAACTGCTCCCTCATAACTTCACAGAAATGTTTAACAATGCTAAAAGTGTAGAAAGTGATGGAAATTCTATACTTGCAGTTGCAAAATATAAAGAATTAATAAAAATATCGAACGAATATCAAGACTTTACTTATGTAACTGATCTGAAGAATAAAATAAAAAGCTTACAAGAGAAAATCGACGAACAAGTTAAAAATAGAAAAGAAATTGACGCAAAAAGGAAATTCGAAATACCGGGGAAAATTCAGTTTACTAGAAGAATTCAAGTACAACCCTTACCGAGAAGTGATACGCTAATAAAAGCACCTCCTATCGAAATACCAAAATCTCCGACAAAAATCAAACAAAAAACAGAAGATTTAATGTTATTTTCAACAACTGATTCTTCAGATGGGGAAGAGATAGATAAAGAAGATATTACGCTTGATATAAATAAAGTCATCCCCGAAGAAAAACGTCCAACATTAGAAGTTGTTGAAGAGAAAAATGAAGATTATCCCTATATGCTCCAGCAACTGATTGAAAAACAAGGCAGTTCGTTAACCTTAAACTTATGTGAACAACTTTTAACTGAACTCCAAAAAACCTTATCAAGACCTCTTACTGTTGATGACCTTGAATTAGCAGCAAATGTGTTTGTAAAGCACGATTTGTCATAAAAATTCTATTCTTTTTTTGATTCCTCCCTAAAATAGTTTTTTCTCTACAAAAGCAAATCTTTTTTATTTATCTGTATTAAAATCGCTTATATAAAATGTAAAAGAAAAAAAAATTAAATGAATAGAAATATGAATGCTATAGAAGAACTCAAAAAAGAATTTACTGATATTACCCGTCTCAATCATATTTATTCTTTACTAGGATGGGATGAACAAGTTAATCTACCTAAAGGATCGTTTGGAGGGAGGGCTGAACAGAAAGGTCTCATGAGTAAAATTGTTCACGAGCGACTAATTTCCGATAAAATTGGAAAATTAATAAAAGAAGCTGAAAAGTTAACAGATTTAAGTTTAGTCGATAGTGCCACTTTACGCGAAGCAAAAAGAGACTACGAACAAGAAGTTAAACTACCAACCGAGCTAGTCGAAGAAATCTCGAAAACCTCCTCACATGGATATATAAAATGGGTAGAAGCAAGGAAAAAAAATGATTTTTCTATTTTTCAACCCCTTTTAGAAAAATTGGTCGGGCTCAAAATTCAAGTTGCAGAGAAACTAGATACTCACCCTGATCCGTATTCCACTCTCATCGATCTTTACGAACCTGGAGCAACTTATGATTGGATTGCTAACATATTCAATAAATCAAAAGAAAGCTTTAATCGTATTATAAAAAAATTAAATAACTCAAGCGATAAACCTGATTTTTCAATTCTTACACAAAAATGGGATGAGAATAAGCAATGGGATTTCAGTATCGAAGTAATAAAGGGATTAAATTACGATTTTGATAGAGGTCGTCAAGATAAATCGGTTCATCCATTTACTACATCATTATCGTCCTCAGATACGCGATTTACGACTCGAATTGACGAAAATTTTGTTTCAACATGTATTTTTGGTTCAATCCATGAATGTGGTCATGCCTTATATGATATGGGATTTATGGAGCAGATTCATGATTCGGTTTTAGCAAACGGATGTTCCATGGGAATACACGAAAGCCAATCTCGCATGTGGGAAAATATGGTTGGGCGGAGTATGGAATTTTGGAAGTATTTTTATCCTAAACTTAAAACAAGTTTTCCTAACAATTTAAAGGATAAAACTCTTGAAGATTTTTATCGTAGTATTAACACTGTGCAACCTTCATTGATTCGTGTAGAAGCTGATGAAGTTACTTATGGAATGCATATAATTCTCAGGTTTGAATTAGAAAGGAATATTATAGAGGGTAAAGTTCAAGTTAGCGAGTTACCAGACCTGTGGAACGAAAAAATGGAAGACTTATTAGGAGTAGTCCCTCCTACTAATTCCGATGGCCTTTTGCAAGATGTTCATTGGTCAGGCGGATCCTTTGGGTATTTTCCAACATATTTCTTAGGAAATCTATATGGAGCCCAATTTTATAACACAGCACTTAAACAACATCCTACTTTGCCGAAAGAATATGAAAAAGGAAATTTTTCTAACTTGCTATCATTTTTAAGAGAAAATATTCATCAATACGGTAGAATTTATCAAGCGAGAGATTTAGTTAAACGAGTAACCGGAGAAGATTTAAATCCTGACTATTTTATAGAATATCTAGAAAAGAAATTTTATCAAATCTATAGAATTTAATTTTTTTTTCTTTATTTGGATTTTTTAGATTAATTATAACTTAACAACTGAAATGTGGAATAATGAGATGTTATTAGGAGTCAAAAAATATTCAGAAAAACTGCTTCTTCCTTTAGGTAAGAAGATTAAAAAAATACCCGCAAACATCATCACAGGAATAGGGTTATTTTTCGCAATGTTAGCGTTTTTATCCTTTTATTTCCGACTTTTACCTTTAATCATAATTAGCTTAGCTTTAGTAGAGTTTTTCGACCAATTAGATGGTGTAGTAGCTCGTCTTCAAGGACCTACTAAATTAGGATCGTTTTTAGATTCTACCTTAGACCGAATTGGAGATTATCTCATTTTTTTTGGGATTATCCTTGGGGGATATACAGAACTATATATAGGCTTGATGACTCTTGCTGGCGCATTTCTAACTTCTTATACTAGAGCGAAAATCGAAAGTTTAGGAATTCCCAACTTGTATGGCATTGGATTACTGGAGAGAACAGATAGAGTCCCAATTATTTTAATTGGATCGATCTTACAAATTTTGTTCCCTTTGGCTATATGGTGGACAATGATTTTATTAGCAATTGGGACAAATATTACGGTAATCCAAAGAATTGTGTTTGCTTTTAAGAATTTCTCGTCAAAAAAAGAAGATGCAACTACTAATGAACGACTTAACTAAAATTAGTTTATCGTCGATTCTGATATTAGATAAAGCATATTTATAAACATAGAGTTTTAATAAACATTTAATACGTTGTTAAATTATTTCATTTTCTCTCAAATGAACACGCATGATTATCTCAGAGATTAATATTAAATTGGCTATTCTAGGTCAATGGGGAGTTGGCAAAACATCGATTGTAAATGCTTTTATAGGAAAAGACTTTCCAGCTATGTATATCCCCACAATTGGAAGTAATATAGCAAGAAAGGAGTATAAATTAACTTCTAACCACATAAGATTAAATATTTGGGATATCGGGGGTCAGAAAAGTTTTAATCCTTTAAACCCAGTATTCTTTAGTAATTTAGATTCTGCAGTGTTAATTTTTGACTTAAATAATCCAAAAGAAACATTACAAGAATTAATACAGATATATATGAAAAATTTGTCACAGTATTCTCCAGAATGTATTACTTATTTAATAGGAAACAAATCTGATTTAATAAAACCAGAAGATTCAGAAATTCTTTTAAATAATATTCGTAAATACCAAATCGAGGGGTTTCCTATTATATTCGTCTCTGCGAAAACCCAAGATAATATATCTGAGGCATTTTCATTAGTAATTTTCAATTTCTTGAAAAAAATAGAAAAAAAGAGCAAAGGAGAGCAGTTCAATGGAATTTCCACGAGATTTTTAGAATCTATTAATAAAACCGAAGAAGATTTAAAACAATTAATTATAAACTTGGAGGAAATTGATCCTAATACCCTCCATAATAAAATTACTCCTACCATTATTAAAAAAAATGTTAATATTGCTGAAATCGAAGAACTACCTCTTCGAGAAATAACAGATCTCACAAAAGCTCAAGAGTTCGATGTAAACAAGAGCCTAATTAAAGAAAACATAATTATAGCTTTTAAAAACAATTTATCAGTTATTAGTGATCTAATTTCTGATTTAAAAAATGCTCCAATCAATTCTCTTATTAACAATATTGATAAATCATTGGATGATTTGGCAAATTTAAAAAAAGATTTCGAGTTAAAAGTTGATTCGATTTTAGAATTAGACTCGAACAAACAACAATCGTGATCCATTTTTGAAGCATTTATAAAAGGTGGTAAACAATTCCTAAAAAAGAAAAAATTGAAGAACTAACGCTCAAAGATTTTCAAATTTTAATTGGTCAAGTAAAAAATACGGAAAACGAAATCCGTTTTATAAAAGAAGATATTAAATCAATCAAAAGCGATATTCTATCTAGTCAAGAAAGGATCGAACAAACAATTAGGACTCAAGAAGAAATTATCATGGATATGATTAATAAATTTAACGAAGAACTTCTAAAACATAAAACCTCTATGAAGGAAGGTATGGAGAAACTTAAAACCCAACAAGATGTATTACGAATTTCTTATACTATTAATGAAAAAAAACTCATGGACAAAATCAATTCATCAATTGCAGAGGTTATTAATAAGCGTATTGAAGGGAAGGAAAGCGAGATATTAATGAAAATTTGGATAAACGAATTTAAGGAAATTATAAACGATTTTGAAAAATTAAAGAAATTAAAACCTAAAGAATTTTCAGTGCGTTTAAACGAAATTTCTGATACTATTGAAATATTTAAACAAAAGCTTCTTGATTAACCGAAATATTTTGAAAAAAAAAAATTGGGCTCCTCATAATATATATTATGACATTTATTTAGGTTATATAACATAGATTTTTGTATATTATAAATTTAAAATACATCATCAAAAAAAATGTCCGCTTCTGATTTTCACTTTAGTTTAATGGATAATGAAGATTCACTTAATGCAACAGCTAATAAGCACAAAGCATTTTATATAATCGTTCAAAATCTTACAGACAACTTTATCCCACAAGTTAAGGTAAAATTATCAGGACCTCCAGATGTTAAATTACTGATTAAAGTAGAAATTTACGGAGGAATTCCAAATCGTATTAGCAAGAAGCGTGTATTTAAAGTTTTATCAAAAAAAAATGGCACCTTTCCTCTAACAGCAACGCTAACATCAGGGAAAGGGCATAAAATCGAACTACCAATTAAGCTTCAAGTTGGAGCGGTCACAGAGGTCGCAAAACCTATTTCATTAGCTCCTAAACCCGAACCCAAACAAAAAGTTTTTAACCTTAATTGTCCGTATTGTGGCGATAAAATTGACGATGAATCTAAATTTTGTCCCCATTGTGGTTCAAATTTAGTTAACATCAAAAAAAAAGCTGTTGAAACCCAAGAGGATACAAAAACTAAGCTTTGTCAAAATTGTGGAACAGAGTTATCGAAAGAAGCAAAATACTGTGCAAAATGTGGTCAAAATATCGTTTAAGATAAGTAGAGCCTAAACGGTGAGCGAAATTATTCCCATTCTTCTCAATTTTTAAATTAATGCAATTCAATCTGTAATTTTAGGTTTTTTTTAATAGTTATAGG
>JAGXOB010000055.1:0-1790 GCA_019894735.1 Promethearchaeota archaeon
GTCGACGATCTTCCCATGGAATATTAGAAAGAGATTTTCCTATAATTTTAACTTTATCATTCATTAATTTTTATCACACTAAATATAGTATTGTCTTCTTTTTTCGTATAAATTTTGTTTTATTACGATGTTTATTGGCTAAAATTAACTTTTTAAGTCTAATTAAAGCCAGAGAGATGTATTTGTTAGTTTATATATTACATCATAATTTTTATTATTATGTTGTATATTTTGCTATGATTAAATAAAAAGTTTTTTTGACCTTATTTCAAATTTAACCTTTTATCTCACAGTTAATTGATTAGATTATTTTTCACATAGTATATCCTTCTTGTAAATAATCTACTCTTTTACTTTCTTGCAACATTTTAGTGAGTAAACTTATATATTTTAATAATAATACGACGCTATCTCTAGATGAAAAAAGAAGAAAAGGAGATAATCAGCCTATAATAGATGTTTTCTTTGATAAATATTGCTATCTATCTTTTCTCATAATATATTCGTGTTTACACCAAAAATGAGTTATATTATTTCTGTCAGAAGCGATTACATGTTGATAAATGAATAAGCAAAATAAATAGCTTATAATTCCAGTAATAAATCCGAATAGATGAGATATATAATTAATTAAGGGGTCAATGGTAAAGACATATAAAAACATGCAAATAGCAATGTATATTATTAACCAATTATATTTTCTCTTTATTAGAAAAATAATAATGAATGCTCCAGTTAATCCAAATATTGCTCCTGAGGCACCAGATGATAATATATAAGCAGGAAATTGAGAAGATATCAACATGTATACTATATTACTCATCACACCAGAAATAATATATACAATAAAGTATACAGGTTTAGAAAGAACATTATTAACCTCAAAATAGGAACCTACACAATATAAAAAAAGGGTGTTAATGACTAAAAAAAATCTTTCTGAATGCATAAAGATTGCAGTAAAAACTCTCCATACTTCAAATTTATTTAAAATTTTATGTAAATCAAAATTAAAAAAAACTTCTATATGATATATCTCAGTGAAAAGAATATAAATTAAAATATTTATAAAACAAATAAAAATAGTGAGTTTTATTTCTTTTATTTTTGGGGTATGAATTTGTCTTCTGTAGTTATCCAGAGCTACATAATCATCATACTTTTCATCAAGAAGATATTTTATGACTAATGGATCACCAACCCACAGATTTTTTAAAATTTCATCAATAAAGACCTTTTTTGCGTGGGAATCTCCAACTTCAGCTAATTTTCGCAGTAGAGGAAATGATACATTATATAGTAGGATACTTGTATCATAATTATTTCGAATCCATAATTTCAAAATATCAACAAAATTGTTGAAATAAGCATTCTTTGAATATTTTTTATATTTGTTATTAACATATTTACCTTTAGTATTCGTTTTCTCTAATTGACTATTACTTGTTTTTAGTATTTTATCTATGAAAGGATAATCAAATTCTTGAAAACTTTCTTCTTGGATATAAATTAATATCTTATTCCTTTCTGAAGAAATTGTAATATACTCATTAACTTTAATTTTTGAGTTCATAACAACGTAATAATTTTATTTTTCTATCCAATTTATGCAAATTGATAACATTATTTTATATTTTTCTTTGCTTTTTAAATATTATTAGATTAAAATTCCCAACAAAAAAATCCACTGGACTTCCACTAGTTTAGGACCCTCAGGCGCAATATTTAGACTAATTGGAGTCAATTTTATATTAATTGTATCTCAAGAATAAGATTCAATGGAATAACGA
>JAGXOB010000055.1:1886-13841 GCA_019894735.1 Promethearchaeota archaeon
CCTTCAGGCGCAATATTTAGACTAATTGGAGTCAATTTTATATTAATTGTATCTCAAGAATAAGATTCAATGGAATAACGATAATAGAATCCTTGCAACAATAATTATATTAATAAAATTAGACTATATTTTTTAAAATTAATTAAATATAATTGTACTGATTTCAAATGCAATATGGATATTTTGATGATGAAAACAAGGAGTATGTAATAACAAGACCAGACACTCCACTTCCATGGATTAATTATTTAAGTAATGGAAAATATTGTGCTATGATTTCTAATACAGGAGGGGGATATAGTTTTTATATAGACCCACGAGATCAGAGAATTCTTCGATACAGATATAACAATTTACCTATGGATAGACCAGGGAGATATATTTATATTAGAGATAACCAGAGTTCAGAATACTGGACTCCTACTTGGCAACCTGTAACTAAAAAACTTGATAATTACGAATGTCGCCATGGTTTAGGTTATACTAGAATTAGCTCATCGTATAAAGGACTTGATGTTGAAATTCTTTATTTTGTACCGCTGGAGGACGATTTAGAGATTTGGTCTTTAACTCTGCAAAATAACTCTTCAGAAAAAAAAGAATTGCAAATATTTTCTTATGCTGAATTTTGTCTTTGGAATGCTATATCAGACCAAAGAGATCTTCAATATATTCAAAATGTTGCAGTTGCTAAATACGATGAAACAGAAAGGGCAATATTTTATCATCTTTTTGATTTATCCTCATATATAGCCTTTTTTTCATCGAATGGAAAAGTAGTTGGATATGATTGCGATCGAGAGAAATTCATTAGCAATTATCATTCTGAAGCAAATCCCCTAAGTGTTGAAAGAGGTAAATGCAGTGATTCTCAAACTTTAGGGGGAAACCCAATTGCCGCTACTTGCAACACGATGACGTTAGATCCATACGAATCTAAGAAAATTACATTTGTATTAGGAATTGTCAAAGAAAAATCTCAAGCCAAACAATTCATTGATAAATATGAGAAATTTAATAATGTTGAAATTGAATTTTTGAAATTAAAAGAGTTTTGGTATAAATACCTCGAAAATTATAACGTAGATACACCCGATGAAGATTTCAATACCATTATTAATATTTGGAATCCATACCAATGTAAAACAACTTTTGATTGGTCTCGTTATGTTTCTTATTATGAAACAGGAATAGGCAGAGGAATAGGTTTTCGGGATAGTAATCAAGATACTCTAGCAGTTTGCCATGTTATTCCAAAGTTGGTACGTAACCGGTTGTTAGAATTAGCTAAAAACCAATTTGAAGATGGTAAGGTGTTCCATATTTATTTTCCTCTAACAGGGGAGGGTGCTTTTCCGGACTATGTTAATCCACGTATGAAATTTTTTGGTGATGACCACTTATGGATGATATTTGCTGTTAGTAATTATTTAAAAGAGACAGGAGATATGTCAATTTTAGAACAAGATGTGAATTATATAGAGGGTTCTAAAGAAAATTTATATGATCATCTTAAAAGAGCAATAGAGTTCACAAATAATAACATGGGACCGCATGGATTTCCTCTAATAGGCACGGCTGATTGGAATGATACACTTCAGCTCCATGGACCAAATAAAAATGGTGAAAGTGTTATGGTTGCTATGCAATTCCATAAAGCATTATTAGATATAGGTGAAATCGCAAAAGAATTCAATTTAAAAAATGATTTCGCTAACTATAATAATTTAGCTAAAAAAGTAAATGATCATATTAATAAAACTGCTTGGGATGGTCAATGGTATATTCGTGCTTTTACTGACAATGGTGAAGTTATTGGTAGTAAAAGTAATGAAGAAGGGAAAATTTTCCTTAATACTCAGTCCTGGGCTATTTTAAGCAAAGTAGCTCCTATAGATAGAGGATTTCAATGTATGGATTCTGTAATGGAAAATCTTGTCACTAAATTTGGAATTAAATTATTAAATCCACCATATACACGATTTTATCCCGAATTAAAAGGAATAAGTACTTTTCCTCCTGGTCTTAAAGAAAATGGTTCAATTTTTTGTCACTCTAATCCTTGGGCAGAAATTGCTGAATGTAGTTTAGGACGAGGTGATATTGCATATGAATATTTTAAAAAAATTGCCCTTACTAGTAAAAATAAAATTGCTGAAATCCATCAAACTGAACCTTATATCTTTTCTCAAATGATTACAGGTAATGATCATCCAAAATTCGGAGCTGCGAAAAATTCATGGCTTACAGGGACAGCATCATGGACATTGAAAGCTGCAACAGATTGGATTTTAGGGACACGACCAGAATTTCATGGTTTAATAATAGATCCTTGTATTCCAAAAAAGTGGAATAAGTTCAGAGTTATTCGGCACTTCAGAAAAGCAATTTATGATATACATGTTCAAAATCCGGAACATTTATCTAAAGGAATAAAAGAAGTAAGAGTAGATAATCAGATACAAGAAAATAATCTTTTACCAGTTTTCAAAGACGGTAAAAAACATATTGCTGAGATAAAAATGGGATAAATTCCTAGTTCAGAATGACTTAATCTAAGAAATTTGTCTGAATTAAATATGTCAGACTATTATTTATTTCAACTTAAAATTAACTTATTTATTTTTCTGTATATCCAATAAATCCAGCAACTAGGATTAGTATACCTCCGGCTAAACTACTAAATATTATTATTACTATGCCTAATCCTATAAATAATAGCCAATTCATAGGTACAGGATTACCAGGTCTAATAACACTTAGTAATACAATCACGCTAAGTATGATTGAGATAACGATTGATATTATTTTAGAGGTCTCAAGATTCCGTTCGTTTATACCTAAAATAGTTTCAATTAATGTAACAGCTCCGCCTATACCCGCTAATAATCTCATTATATCTTCTTCTCTCATTCATTCACCTTCTATTTTATTGTTAAAAGTAAATATTTCAAGTGTGTCGAAGTGCTTTTAATAGATTTAAGGTGTTAATTTGGTTATTTAAAACCAATTGGAATAAAATTAATATTTTTTACCTTATTTTCTAGAGAAAGAGACTTTTTATCTTTTTCAAAATTAATTTCATATAATATACATAATAGGATTAGGAAATATGAAACAGTTGGATAAAGTCTTTAAGCATGTGATTGTGAGTTATATAGTTGTAGTTGGGGCTTTGATTGGTTTTTTAACAGCGATCACTGCAATATTGCTTTACATTTCAGGAGATCCCACTTTTAGCTTTTTTACTCATTGGGTTAGTCATTTAGGGGTAGGTCCAAACGGTTCCAGTGTCGTTTTTAATGGAGGTATGGTATACTCAGGTATTATTAGTTGGATATATAGTTTATATCTGGCAGGATATCTACACAAAAAAGGAGCGGTAAAATTCTTAACTGCTATATCGCTTGGGTGTGGCATTATTTTAGGAATTGGACTTCTGTTGATTGGAATATTCCCTTTAGAGTTAATTTTTGGAATACACAATGTTGCTGCTGGGCTTTTCTTTTACGGAGGAATGTTTAGTTGTATCATTTATGGAATTACTGCGTATCTTACTCCAGGTATATCAAAATTGCAATCTATTATTGGTTTTTCGATAGCATCAGTATTTTTAATATATATTGTAGTTAATTCTCTACCTCTCAACATCTCATTTAAAATGGCTGCTGAATGGGCTGTATTCTTCGCAATTCCAACGTGGATATTGTCCCAAGGCATTCTCATTCTAAGATCAAATTATACAAGACTTTAAAAATTTATGAGAGTATATCATGGAAGATTTCATTAAACCTTTATCAGATAAACTTGAAAACTTTTATTTTATTGAAGGAGACCAGCGTGCTAGATACCCTTATTCGAATTCAATGCTAATTGGAGATTATTTGATAGATACGGGGATATCTCCTAGACGATTAAAGAAATTAAAAAAGGAATTCCCAATCAATAATGTTTTTTTAACCCATTGGCATGAGGATCATATTTCTGGCAATTATTTGCTTAGAGATGCTAAATTTTATTGCCATTCAAAGGATAGAAATCCTATTGAAAATGTCAATGAGATGATATTTCTCTATAATGTCAAAAATACACCCGTGGAAGATGAATTAAATAGCTTAATTGAAATGCTCAGGATGCAAAACCTTAAAATTGACGCATTAGTTGAAAATAATGACATTTTTAATATTGATGATCAGTTGAAATTAAAAGTTCTTTTTACTCCTGGACATACTGCTGGCCATTGTTCGTATTATGAACTGAATTCTAAGACAGCTTTTCTTGGGGATATTGACCTCACTAAATATCCTTACTATGGAAATCTTGATGCAAGTCTAATTGAGTTTGAGGAATCTATAGCTAAAATTAAGAGTCTGGATGTAAATGTCGTCGTTACAGGACATAGGGGAATGATTGAAGGCAAAAAAAAAATTAATGAAGAAATTGAAAGGTACAAGTCAATCTTGCGAGAACGGGATGAACGAATTCTCTCGTTCTTTTCTGAAGGAAGTAGACCAATCGAATTAGACGATTTTAAAAAAAACAATATCATATATAGAAAATATACAGCTTTTAAGAATTTCGAAATTATTGCCGAAGTTCTAATGATTGAAAAGCACCTAGAAAAGTTCCTTAAACAGGGACTAATAGCAAAAAAGAAAAACGGCTATGTTCTAAATTAGTATTAAACCTTAATTTAAAAGATTTTTTTAAAATAACAATTTTTAATCATTATGGAAAAGAAAATACCAATTTTATTTGATGTATATCCCAATTTAGAAGGAAAGGTTCCATGGTTACCGTTGTTAACGGGAATCCCTTCTAAGGTCGATCGCCTGAAAGAATTAGAAAACTATTTGAATTTAAAAGGTGGAGCGATATACATTAAGCGTGATGATAAGGTTCATAATATATATGGGGGAAATAAACCTCGAAAGTTTGAATTTATCTTTGGAGAAGCGCTTCTCAAAAAAAAGAAGGGTATTATAACTTTAGGGGGGATTGGAACGAACCATGGTATAGCTTGTTCCATAATCACCAAAGAACTTGGTTTGAAATGCGAGTTGTTTTTATCCCTCCAACCATTAACTTGGCATGTTCAGCGTTCTCTTCTACTATATAATTACTTTGGTGCAAAATTACATTTTACGAAGAAATTTGAGTTGGGAATTCTCAAGAGCTTACTTTATAGATTAGTTCATCCTAAATATTATTTAATGTCTATAGGAGGGTCACCAATACTAGGGATTGGTACACCATTAGGATCAATTGGGTTTATTAACGCTATGCTTGAATTAAGAAAACAAATAACAAAAGATTTTCTTCCAGAACCAGATTGTATATTTGTAGCAGCAGGATCAAGTGGTACATCGGCAGGTTTAGTAGCGGGTTGCCAACTATTAGGGCTAAAAACTAAAGTTTACGCCGTAAATGTATCTCAAGACATCGTGGTCAATCCTCAAGCTGTAGTTAAAATTGCTAAAAAAGCAATAAAATACTTGAGAAAAAGAGATAAAAGCGTTGAAAATGTTGATATCACTGAAAAAAATTTCGAAATAATTAAGGGATACCTAGGATCAGGGTATGGTAAGAAAACGGTTAAAGGTCAAAACGCAGTAGACTTAATCTATGAACTAGAAGGGAAAAAAAGGGATTTCAAACTAGATACAACATATACAGGTAAAACTATGGCAGCAATGCTAGATTTTCTCGAAAAGGAGGAAAATAAATCAAAAACTGTTTTATTTTGGAACACTTATAATTCGAACGATCTTGATAAATATCTTAAAGAAACTAAATTTGAGTATAAAAAATTACCACAAAAATTTCACAAATATTACACTCGCAAAAAGTTTCAGTGTTGGCAGATCGCAGAGTGTCCTGAAGAGATTAGAAACAATTGTGACGCTTATTTAAACCACGAATATAGGTTTTGGAAAGTTTCTGAATGCCAATTAGAGGAATCTAAGAAAAAAAAAGCTATTAATCATCTCAAAAATATAATACAACTTGAAGATGCGTGATGTAGGTATTGAAGATTAAAGCAGTCATTTTCGATCTATTCGGAACTCTTATCGATAGTTTTAATGCTCAGGAGTATAGACAAGTATTATCAGAAATGGCTTCATCGCTTTCGATACCTGAAAATTCATTTTACGAGTTATGGTCCGGTAGTTTCAATCAAAGAGCTTTAGGTGTTTTTAAGACTCTAGAAGAAAGTTTTAATTTTATTAGCAGAAAGCTAAATAAACCTATAGACGAAAACGGGATTGAAAAAGCTATTCGTATTAGAAAAGATTACACTAAAAGAACTTTAGTTCCTAGACAAGATGCTATAGATACACTTAAACAATTAATAAGATTAGGACTTAAAATTGGTTTAATTAGCGATTGCACCTTTGAAGTTCCGCAAATGTGGAATACAACAATGTTATCGCAGCATTTTAACAGTGTTATTTTTTCTTGTTCTGTAGGTATAAAAAAGCCTGATCCTAAAATTTATCATTTAATGTGCAAGAAATTAAAAGTAAAACCAAAAAATTGCGTATACATTGGTGATGGAAGCAGTCAAGAATTATCAGGTGCTCTCCAAGTAGGAATGTTCCCTATATTAATCAGATCTCCCACTGAAAAAGACTCGGTTCGGTACGACAAGGATGATTGGGATGGACCTAAAATCAGCTCTTTAAGTGAGATTTTAACATATTTCAACAGAAGAAGATAATTAAAGAAACAAATATCAATCTTTCTTTAACTCATTAATATTATAAATGATTCTTTTTAATACCTCGTAAAGTACTCCGACATCATTAATCTTTAATTTTTCATTAGGGGAATGCAACGCTTCCACTGTTGGACCAAGCGACACCATTTGAAGGCCAGAGACTTTTGTGCTAATCATGCCTGTCTCTAAACCACCGTGTACAATGTTAGTTTTTACAGGTTTTTTCACCGCTTCTTCGTATTCTCTCTTTACATACTTTAAAAACTTAGAATCTAAGTCAGGCAACCATTCTGGCAATACAGGCCTTAAAAATACTTCCCAATCTCCTAATAATCCTAATTGTTGCATAGAAACACAAAATGAATTCAATTCGCCTCTAATTATACTACGAGGATATAACCAAATAATTTCACTATCTTTTTCAGTATCAACAATTGCAAAATTGTTGGAGGTTTCTACAAATCCTTCGTAAATGTGAGACATTTTAAGAACACCGTGAGGGATGTTATTAGCAGTAGAAAGCAAAATGGTTGATTCCTCAATTGACAAGTAGTTTTCAGCTAAAGCTTCTTTATATTCAACATTGATATTTGGTTCAAATTCTTTATAATATTGATAAATTGATGTGATTTCTCCGTTTATTAAATCTTCAAGCTCCTTTTTATCCTTTGCTTTGAATCCAAATTGTATAATTGATTTAGCGGGAATGACATTCGCTTTAGTGCCACCTTGCCATTTACACACATATATTTTCATTTCTTGGGATATTTTTGAGATAATTCTACTCGCTATTTTGTTGGCATTAGCTCTAGGTAAGTCAATATCCTCTCCGGAATGTCCACTTAATAATCCACGTACAGAGAGTTCAAAGAATTCCAAACCATCGTCTTCTTTATATTCTATCCAATTAAATTTTTTTGAAAACCTTACTCTTCTTCCACAAACAGAACCAACTACGATATCCCCTAGTGGACCGCCATCTAAATTAATCAATAATTTACTTTCTATTTCAAGTGTTGAAGGATCCAACAATGTTGCTCCATCAAACCCATCTTCCTCATTTACCGTGAAGAGAACTTCAATTGGACCATGGGTTTCTATTGAGGGATCAATTAAAATAGCTAAAGCGCAAGCAACACCTATTCCATCATCAGCACCTAGTGTAGTTCCATCAGCATCCAACCATTCTTTATTATCTTGAATTCTTAGAGGGATTCCAGAGTTCATAAAATCAAATCCTTCAGGTCTATCAGTTTCACAAACCATATCCATGTGCGCTTGAAGTACTATTGAGGGTGCTAATTCCATTCCTTTTGTAGCAGTTTTTTTAATTAAAATGTTGCCAACAGAATCTTGATTGATACGAAATTCTAAACCTTTTAACTTAGCTTGCTCCTTTAACCAAGATTTAATTTTATTTCGGATCATTTCTTCATGTTTCGAAGGTCGAGGTGTCCTAGAAATTACATTCTCGAATATTTTCCAGACGATTTTGGGTTCTAAATTTTCCAACACCATAAATTATATTTTGGTCTATTGCTATTTAATCTTACAATTTGAAACCTCTTCTAGCACCAAACTTAATTACTAATTATACTATTTTTAGAGCAAAATCTTTTTTCATTTTAAATATTCTTTTTAGTCAAACATGCTACTTACTTATTTCTTGCTTTTTGTGATGATTTTTTTCTGGGGCTTTTCATTTATAGTTGTTGATATAGCTATGGATTTCGTTACACCGCTTTCGATCGCGTTGTACCGGTTAATAGTTGCTGCTATTTCACTGATTATAATTGATTTGTATCTTAGAAGGAAAACTAACAAAAAGTGTGCCTTAAATTCTGACAAAATCATCAAAAAAAGATCTGATAGGAATTACTGGCTCTATATAGTGTTAGCGAGCTTATCTGGAGTTTCATTATACCTTTTTGTTATTTATTCGGCTATTTCCTTGATTGGTCCATCGTTACCCGTACTTGTAGATTGTCTAATCAACCCTATTCTTATTACATTACTTTCACTTGCTATATTCAAAGAAAAATTGAGTAAAAATAAAATAATTGGTTTCATTATTGCTTCTTTTGGGGCATACTTATTAATTACGGGAGGTGACATAAAAGCGCTTCAACCAAATTCACCTAATTTCTTAGGATATATCCTAGCTCTTTTAGCTCCTCTGATGTGGTCATTTTATACCATTGCTATAAAAAAATTGAAGCAATTTGACAACTCCAGAACTGACATTCAAAATTTAAAGAATATTTCAATCTTGGGAGGTATTGTGTTCTTATTACTCAATATAATTACTGGACAACTTAATATCTTTCTAAATAACTTTTTAAATCCTATTGTTTTTATTTGTGCTATATATTTAGGTTTGGGGGCTTTTGTTGTTGGATATTATATTTGGAGTTATTCTCTTAAAAAGTTGAGGTCTTCAAGCGTTGCATCATTTCTGTATTTGCAACCATTTTTAACTCTGATTTTATCCATAATTTTTCAGCGAAACGATGTTATAGGTTTGTGGAACATTATTGGTGGCATAATTGTTATGGTAGCTTTAGCTATTATAAATTATAAAAAACAGGAATTGGCCACCCTTAACACCTCAAAAGCATAAGTTATAAACAATTCCAGAGTCTCATTTTTTTATCCGCAGCCTCCCATCAACAAATTTTTCCATCGGTGTTTTTATTAGATCAAACATGTTTTCTTATACTTCTTTGATAGATTTTTTTTTGTAAATGAATTATTATCGAAACAGAATTTTACATTATTAAAAATATCAACTATTCTAATTTCATTATTTTCTAAAGAAAGAATATATTTAATGTAGGAAACTTGATTCTTGAATATATAAATTATATTGAAAACCTAAGAAGTGTGATTAAATGTCTAAAGATATAAATGAAAAAATTTTCCAAACTTTTAAAGAATCTATGGAAGAAATGAACAAAGATCTCGAATATTTTGCTAAAAAAATGGAAACACATAAGGAACTTGCTGAAGCTATGGGTGATTACATGAAAGATCTTAATGAAATGGATATTGACATTTGGGGGACACAGGAAAGTGATGATCAGACAAAAATTACCAATACTCAGATTGAAGCTATTAATAAATTCGAAAAACAAATTCCATTAATCGGAAAGACGATTAAAGGTGCCAATATCTCTGATAAAGAAAGGAAAAAAAGTTTTTTGAATAACCTAAATGTGCTAAAAAAAGATATTAAGAATTTGAATAAAATACCAAAGGATATGGATATAAATGCGTTAGTTCAAAAGGTTTTAAAGGACTCTTATGATGAAACGGCAGAAGATCTTCACAATTATGCTGAAAAAGTAAAATCTTATAACGAAGCAAAAAAAAATATTCGGGAATATATGAATGATAATAGAGAAGCAATAAGTGACTTTATGAATTCGATGGAAGGTGGAGACCTTACAAAGATTTCAACGAAACAAATTGAAATTGTTAATAATTTCGAAAAAGAAGTTTCGTCAATAGAAAAAGCTATTAAAGGCGTTAAAGTTTCTAATAAACCAAAAGTAAAACAAAATTTAAAGGATATAAAAGCTATAAAGAAGAACATTAATAATAGGAAGTTAGAAATTAAAATCGCAAACCCAAACATCTCAACATTCAAATTAACTCCGATTCAAAAGCTAAAATATCTTAATAAAAAGAATAATTAAGATTTAAAAACCAATTCAAAAGAAAAATAATTATTTCTCTAATTTTTTCCCTTGCATAGATTTTCTGAATTTCTCGAGTTGTTTTCTAGGTGTAACAGTTGGTCTTTCGTATCTTTTCAATCTAGGTTTTATCCCAAAGAGGTATTTTGAGATATTTTTTAACTTTTCAATATCGTACCGCATCATCATAGTAATTGTCTCCATCGAAGGACTTCCTCCGCCGTGTAATCCCGCAACTTGCATAAGACCGCCGATTTCTGAAACGGCAAAAGCTTCTATACCTTTAAAGCACCGTAAAACATTTTCGGGTTTTACTCTTGGATTTCTCTGCAAATACTTCATAGCGAGTGGTCCAACATCTTCAGAAAAGAACGAATCTTCAAAAGGTAAAGTCGCAATTAAACCACCTGAAAGGTCTGCTAAAATTTTATATTCTTCGTAAATCATTTCACCAGCAAGTCTTCTTCCAGCATTAGTTAAAATTTCATCTGGAACTTGAGTGCCTGAAGGGGCTTTTTCAGAATGTTTCGCACTAGATTCTCCGGCTGCAAAAACAAGCTCTGCTGTTCCTATTAGATGAGAAAGTTTATCCTGAACATGGGATGTTTTTTCAATGCCGTTGTATTCTGCAACTAAAGCTGCAGCGCTAGCTATTACTTCCGTCACTGCAGGTTTGCAACCTGTGTAACTGTGGCGATGATAATGAGCAAACATCAACGCTAAAAAGCCAGCATATGCGGTTTGTCTAGGATCTCCGTGACCATTTAAAAACACTCTTTCGTTGGGAACAAAAACATCATCAAAAATAATGAATGCTTCAGCGTCTCCAAAATTCGAAGTAGGTGAGTCTAAATGCTTAACTGATCTAAAACTGGCAGGTCGAGCTAATATTTTAACTCCATCCCAATCGGCCGGTAAGGCAAAAGCTACAGCGTAATCCTTATCTTCTGGTCCCATATATCTACAAGGAAGCACAATCATCTCGTCTGCGTATGGTGTGTTGGTTATATTTATTTTACACCCTCTAACAACGATTCCATCATCTCTAGTTTCAATGACTCTCAGGTATTGATCTGGATCTTCTTGTTCATGCGGCCTCTTCAATCGATCTCCTTTAGGATCTGTTTGAGCTGCGCTAGCTACTAAATCGTTCTCTTGAAAGAACTCTAAATATTTTTTAAATCTTTCATAATGATCGGTTCCTAAAGCTTGATCTAGCTCGTAGGTAATTACCGAAAGAGCGTTCGTAGCATCGCAACCCATACAACGCTGGATACAACCACCAACACGATGACATAGTAATCGAGTCATCAACTGCTTTTTTAAGAGGTCGTCTTCGCTCTGATGGATGTGAGTAAACCTATTTATCTTTTTTCCAGTTAAATGAGAGTTTACTACACATAGATCCTCGTATTCTTCGTCATGGGCACAATCAAAGGTGACTTTCACGATATTCATTCCTCCTCGTAACCTGGGGTCGTCTCGACCTACTATTTCGTCACCAATATAGATATTCGGTTTCATTTTTAAAAGTCT
>JAGXOB010000056.1:0-3327 GCA_019894735.1 Promethearchaeota archaeon
AACAAATTATTCCCGAAAAAAATAAACAAGCCGCGAATAAGGTTATGAACGAGATAAAAGTTAGACCGCCACTAAAGAATTCTGCTTGCGTATCTGATAAAAGATATTCCGGGAATAGCTGCAGTATATAGCCTAATAACACTGCAACTAGAATTGCAATAACTGCAAAGAAGTATAACTTCTTCTTCTGTTTTTTCATTTCAAAAATCATCGTGTGATATATTGGCGATATTCCAATAAATGATTTATCTTCATCACGCATTTTAAGAATCATCTCCTGTTAATTTAATTGTTCCTTCTGGTGAGTTTTCTTTTACCATCTGTGAGTAAACTCGTTCTAGTTGGTTTGTTCTTGGCTGGGTAAATGAAATTAATGTAAAATCGGATTCGAATTCCCTAACTAAGATTTTCAAAATTTCACCTTTAGATTCGGTTTTTCCATCAAAATACAGTTTCAAACCTTGACGTTCTGGATTATACTCTATAGGAATGCTAGATATGTTTGGATCTAAATTCTGATCTAAATAAGGATTAAGCTTTTCAACCATTCGATTAAGTAATGGGTTTAATTTCTCAGCATCAACTGGTTTGAGTAGTAGGCAATTTAACTCGCTAGTTTTTAATGTGAGTGCTAGATTATCAACGGTATCAAATCCAATGATTTTTCCGTAATTAATCAAAGCAATTTTATCACATACTTCAGAAATTTCATATAACATGTGCGAAGCTACAAAGATGGTTTTTCCTAGTGATTGAAGTTTTCTGATATATTTACGTATTTCTATGCGAGCCAAAGGATCCAATCCAGTTTGTGGCTCGTCTAATATTATGATCTCCGGATCGTGTAAGATTGCTTGAATAATTCCTAACTTTTGCGTCATACCTTTAGAATAGTTTCTAACCTTTTCATGTTTCCATTCATAAAGTTTAAAGAGCTTTAAAAGTTCATCGATTCTACCTTCTAGTTTATCCTTAGGATATCTCTGAATTTTTCCAAAGTACTTAAGTAGTTGATATCCTGTCATGTTGTAAAAATTAGGTATATCTATTAAGAATCCTATTTGACTAACTGTACTTGATACACTTTGCAAATCTTGTAAACCGCTATGGTTTGTTCTAATTAATATTTTCCCTGAATTTGGTCTGAGAATTTTCGCAATCATCTTGATAGTTGTCGTTTTTCCGGCTCCATTAGGACCAACAAGTCCGATAGTTTCTCCTCTGCATACCTCGAGATTTACACTGTTTACCGCTGTAAAATTACCAAATTTCTTCGTTAAGTTTTCTAGTTTAATTACTGTTTCTGACATTTTTTCTCAATTTTTAATTTAAATTTACGATAAATCTTCATTTCGATTATTAACATCAAATTTTGAAATCATATCTTCAATCTTTTGAAGCTTTTGGTTTAGAACTTCAATTCTTTTTTTTATAAAAGATCTCTGGAATTCTAAAACTTGTAATGTATCATTTTCAGGTTTGTGAGCCATTTTAGCGAAGGGGGACCCTTGGTCAAAATATTTATTAAATTCAGCACCGCTTAATTCGTCCTTAATTCCAAATGTAGATGTAATAATAGATCTCATAGATTCTCTTATTTCTTGTTCTTTTTTCATCATTATTTCAAGCGTATTCTTACCGTCTTCCGTGATTTCGTAAGTTATCGTTTTTTCATCTGTACCGGGAATTTGAATCGGTACTATTAGATTTTTTTCTCGTAAGTCTTTTAGAACTGTATAAATTGTTGAGTCTGTGGGTTCCCAACCTCCAAATGTACGGTCTTCTATAGCTTTTTTAATCTGGCGACCGTGCATAGGTTCATTCTCTAAAACCATTAAAGCTAGGGTGCTAATAAATCCCTTTTTCATTGCTTTTTCAAATTTTCCAGCAATATTTTCAACCAACAAGCATCACAATCAAAAATTTATTGATTTTTTTTGTTCAAATCGAAATGTATCAGTTATCGATATTGAATTATATATCGGTTTCCGTTATAAACTTTAGTTTTCTAATTTATTAGAATTTTGATATTCTAACCTATTAACAATAAGTCTATTTACATTTTTTATATCAAAATCACATAATCTAAAATTTTGAACAATTTTCTTTATTAAATTAAACTAGAATAATACCCTTAGACATATTATTCGTGAAATCTCTGAGTTTTTTGAATATATTATTCTAGTATTATATTGATATATTATTCTGTTTTCTCGTCTAAATATTAAAAATAATAGTATTAACAGGTGATTTTAATAAATTGAAATTAATAACATGCCATGTGCCTGAACAAATTTGAAATCTCTTCAAATTTTAGGATGCGTATCTCGCTGGCATAGAAGACTTAGTAAATCAGAACATATACCCGAACCGATCTGAAGTTATTAGAGTTGCTATTCGAGATCTCTTAAAAACAGAGCTAAATACGGTATTTCAAAAAAAACCAGAATAAAATTTTATTTTTTTTAATTTCCTTTTTATGCCATCTATCCAAATAACATAGAATCCTCCCCCTCCCTTTAAATGTATTAACATGAACATGTATCTAAATCGTTCAGAAGTAATTCGCGTAGCAATTCGAGATCTACTAAAAATCGAACTTAGTACTCTTCTAAGGAAAGATTAACTATTTTTTTCCTTTTCTTTATTATCTTATAAAAATGGTTCTTAGAATAGATGATTAAAGATAAAATTGCTTTAAGGTCTTCTATAACTTTTTAAACATGTTTCTTAAAGTTGTGGTTAGGATATGGGATTGTACTTGTCTCGTTCCCCCACCGATTTCTTGCAATCTAGAGATTCCTAGCAAATCGTGCATTAAGGTATTATCACATACACCTGCACCTCCCATTAGATTTGCACACTCATAAACTACTCGTTCGCTTAATTTTGCGCTAAGAAGTTTTAATTGAGAAGCTGTAGTGCCAAGTGCTAAATTAAATTCTTTAGGGAGGGTGCTTAGCTGTTCCATTTTATCGTCAATCATTTTACAAACATTTAGAGTAGCTAAGGTCAGGCTCGTAGTTTGTGCCCAGAGATCAGATAGAGGAAATCCTACGCCTTGATATTTCAAAATTTCTTTATCGAATTGTTTTCTCATGTTCGCATAAATTACCGCGTGGGAAATAGCGTTCCATGCTTGAGCAGTATTTAAACATACTATGGTCAATCTCTCTAAATTAAGACCTTCGAATAAATGAGACCTTCCTTCACCGGGTTTACCCAAGACACATTCAGGAGGGATTTTTAAATTGACAAATGATTCCTTGCTTACATGCATCCTTGGAGTCCAGGGAATGTTAATGCGTTCAGCACTCCAGCCATACC
>JAGXOB010000056.1:3424-13821 GCA_019894735.1 Promethearchaeota archaeon
CATGGTATTTCCGTTGTTTTTTTCACTAACAGCATACACTACAGCCCAATCTGCTTTACTACCATTAGTTTGATATATTTTTTCCCCATTAAGTAAAAAACTACTATCTTCTTGTTCCTCGCAAGTGGACTGCATATGTACTGCGTCAGATCCTCTTTCTGGTTCTGTGATACAAATACATCCTATTTTTTCCCCTGTTATTAATTCTTTTACTGCCCTTAAACGAATGTCAACATCTTCATTATGGAGTAAAATTGGATTTATACATATTGCGGTTGCTCCAGTAGACATTGTTAACTGAGGATCGAAAAAATCCATGGCTAAAATTCTCATAAATTCAGCAGTCATCCCGTAAGGTTCATAATCTAAATCAATCTCTTCAAATTTGTGCAATCGTGAAATATATCCGTTTCTGCCTAATTCTGGTATCCATTCGTAGAAATCCTCATTATGGGTTATTTTTTTAGTTTTTTCAAAATTCTCTAAAAATTTCTGAGTTTCTTTAAGGAATTTTAAATGCTTAGTATCCAAGAAACTCATTAAATTGAAATTTAAGAACTTATTACGAGTAAATAACGAGAGTTTTTCGAGAATGTTATTGTCAATACATTGAACTTTACCCTTCTTGCCATTCATCTTCATTCACTTTCCAAATTAGATTTTAAGCTTAAATTCCTCGATCCTTCCATTCCGGTTTCCTTTTCTGAAGAAAAGCCTTAGCTCCTTCGGTGTGTTTGTCTCTTCTAGCAAACATGGACATCACACCTTCGGTCTCAATAAAAGTTCTTTCTTCAACTGTGCGACCAATGCACCTTACGACAGTTTCTTTGTCTGTTCGAATAGCACCCTGAGGTAATTTACAAATAGATAAAGCCAATTCTCTGGCTCTTTTCATTAGTTGATCATGAGGAACTATTTCGTTAACTAATCCTATTCGATAAGCTTCTTGAGCATCTATTACCCGACCGGTAATAATGAGTTCCATTGCGCGCGAATATCCAATTACAATAGGTAATCTAACGCAAAGACCGTCACCAGCGACAATATTCCATCGCCTTTCTGTAGCTCCAAATTTAGCCTTTTCCGAGGCAATTCGGATATCTGCTAAGAGACAATTTTCAAGACCGGCCGCATAAGTGTAACCATTTATGGCTGCTATAATTGGTTTAAAAATGTCAAATTTTTTTGTATATCCACAAAATCCATCAATTCCATGAACAGCAACACGAAACTGATCATAATCGTCCATTCTTTCAAGTGCGGCTGCATCATTGAGATCCCACCCTGCAGAAAACGCCTTATCACCAGCCCCCGTGAAGATAGCTACTAACGCATCATTATCGTCTCGAAAGGCTTTCCAAGCCTCTTGTAATTCTAAATTTGTTTCGTTATTGATGCAATTACGAACCTCTGGACGATTAATCGTTATCGTTACCACTTGATCCTCCTTCTTATACAAAATATTTTTAAATTCCATTTCGAATTCCTCTACTTGTAGAACACAATTTATAATATTAATTATTTATAAAAGCGTTGTTTATTGCTTATTGTTTAAACCTTTTTAATTTTGAAGATTTATAAGTATTATTAGATCTTACCATTTCAATTGATTTTAATGTCAGACGAAAAATATAAAAAAGCAGGGCATATTATTGTAAAAGCGGGAGCTTTACCAACACCAGTTAATAAAACTTTAATCGAGATATTGAAACTGCAACTTACTGAAGACGAGTTGGAGTTTATCAATGCGTTTAAGAGGAAAACTTCTCAAACGATGGATCAATTACAAAGAACAAGTAAATTGCCCGAAACTCAGATTTTATCATTTGTTAATAAATTGGCAAAGAAAGGATTCATCTTTAATCAACCAAATTCAAAGGGAGTGATGATATATAGGCTAATGCCATTGCTTATGGTTGGAGCATTTGAATATCTTTACATGAAAAAAATAGAGCATAATGACTTGGATAAGAAACTCGCTAAAATGTTTTCGGAATACTTTCTAGAAACTAGAGATTTTATTCAAGCGAATTACGAGCAAATTTTACCTATTTTTGAAAAAATGCTTCCAATTGATAGAACAATGCCAATACTAACTGAAACTATTCAGGGAGAACAAATTAGTTTATCCATTAATGAGGAAATAGAGGTTCCCGAAGATTCTATAGTATTAACACAGGATATTGAAGAATTGATTGAAAAATTCGATGAAATATCTGTTGGGCATTGTTTCTGTAGACATCATAGAGATTTATTAGGAAAACCTTGTAAGCATACTGATTTGAGGGAAAATTGCTTTACATTTGGTAAGTCTGCGAAGTTTGTAGCAGAACAAGGCTTTGGGCGCTTAATTTCCAAGGAAGAAGCTTTAGTGATCATGAAAAAGTCAGAAGACGACGGATTAGTTCACAAAGCATTTCACCCCCATTCTGATATCAAAAAAATAGAAACAAGCATATGTAATTGCTGTAAAGATTGTTGTGGCACTTTGGAATGGTGGAGGATGGGAATAGTCGCATTAATTAACTCAACAAATTTTCTATCACAAATAGATCCGGATTTATGTAGTGGTTGTGGAACTTGTGTCGAAAAATGTCCCGTTGACGCTATAGAATTAAACAATAGTGATATTGCCGAAGTTAACGCTGATTATTGCATTGGTTGTGGGGTTTGTGCTCATTTTTGTCCTGAAAATGCTGTTATATTACTGGAAGGAATGCGAAAAGTATATGTAGCGCCTCCTAGGTTAAGGTAAATAGCCTCTGTTGATTTATTTATCTTCAACTTTTTTTCTTTTGAACCATTACTCTGCATTACAATAAAACTAAACTGAGAGTCATGACAAACATACCTATAATTATCCCAAGAATGGATATATGTTCGTTTCCTAGCGATCTTGAAGCAGGTAATAACTCGTCTAACGAAATGTAGATCATTACACCTCCAACGATAGCAAGCATTGCACTTAATAAAAATGGGGTAATAAAAGGAGTTAAAATTATCCAAGTAACAACGGCACCTAATGGTTCGCTAATCCCAGAAAGAAATGACCACTTAAATGCCTTCTTTCTATTTCCTGTACATACATATATAGGGACGGCGACGGCAATTCCTTCAGGAATGTTATGAAGGGCTATAGCTACTGCTAAAACAATTCCTAATTGAATTTCTGAGATAGTTCCTATATAAGTAGCCATCCCCTCAGGAAAGTTATGAATGAAGACGCCTAAAAATGTAAAAATTGATGTTTTAACTAGATTGACTTCAGATTTACGTCCACGCCCATCATGAGGTCTGGTTCCGTTCCCATTTCTAAGTCCTTGACGTAGCCCTTGGGGACCTTGCTGCCTTTTTCCTTTAGATTTTTTATGGTATAGAACATGATGTGAATGAGGTTGGCATGACCCATTATCACTTGTTAAAAATTCTATTGAATCTTCGAATTCATACTCATGAGAAATGAATGCATCAATAGCGAACATAATTAACATCCCTAAGAAGAAAAACATTGAACTTTGTAATAACCCTATGGATACAATGCTTCCTTGCAGTAACTCCACAAATGCTATTAGTATCATTACTCCTGCTGAAAAACCCATACTAAAGGAAATGAATTTGGGATTAGGTTTTTTAATAATAAGGGCAATAACACTTCCGATTGTTGTTGATAATCCAGCAAGTAAGCTTAAAAAGAGTGCGAATAGAATAACTTCCATTACAAAATCCACTAATTTAGGTATATCTAAATAAGCTAAATAATTTTCAATATTTAAAAGTTTTGGAATCTAACTCTTTCAAAATTCCTATCAGTAACTAAAACATATAATTAGATCGTTATGAGATTCAGTAAAACATCAATACTTTACGAAGGGAAAAGCCTTGGAAAATTTTACGATTATTCGTATTTTTGGTAATACTATTAATAATATTGATACATTTCAATATTTAAAGATTTAACATTTAATTTAGGATTTATTGATGAAAAAAGTATCAGTTGACGATAAACTTTTCTTCTTTGAAAGAAGTTTTATTACTTTAGACGGGCTTTGGATGATAGAAACCGAAGAGATGACTAATTGGGAGACTGCCTTAAAGATTGATGTAATAGTATGGAAAGAATTACTGAAAGTCGTAATTCGTAGATTGAAGAAATATTTACACTTTGAAAAAAACGATCTTGTCAGTTTAATCGATATACTTACTTTCCGATGGGATATAGAAGGTTGGGAGTATGAAGTAATGCAACGTGAGCCGGATAAAGCTGAAATTATAGTCAATCAATGTCCTTATAAAGCTGCAATGGATCGTAATCCCGAACGCACAGAAAAACAATCTTTAATTTGTAAAAACATGTGCATTCCTTTCTATAAATCAGTGGTTAAAGATTTCAATGAGGATATCGTTCTAGTTAGGACAGCATATAAAGGATTAGGTGACGGTTATTGTGATTTCTCTTTTTCCTTTGAAGAAAAAACTTTAGAAACAACTGAAGAGGGTGAATTAACTAAAGACACGAGAAAGATTAGTAAGGAAGATAAACTTTTTTACTTTGAAAAAAATTTTAGAACATTAGATGGATTATGGGTAATAGAAACAGAAAGAGAATTAGGATGGGATGCAGCTCTTAAGCTCGATATCATCGTATGGCAAAGACTATACAAGATTATCTTCCGAAGAGTTATAAAATATTTAAACATCAATGGGAATACATTAGATGATTTAGTCAATATTCTTTCTTTTATATGGAATTGTGAAGGTAATATCCATGATATTTTTCAAGCAGGAGATAAGCAGTTTACTTTCAGTATCGTTGAATGCCCTTACATAGCAGCAATGGAAAGAAATCCAGATAGACACGACAGAATTGAATCTATATGTAAAGATATGTGTATTCCATACTTACAACCTGTAATTGAAGAATTTAATCCAAAAATTGAAATAGAGAGAGATAAATTTATGGGTTTGGGCGATTCAGAGTGTAATATTATTCTAAATTTAAAAGATTAAACTCATCGCTAACTTCAATCATAAATTAATCGTAAACCTTTTTATAAAAAGGCACTCGGTTTTTAATGTCTGAAACTATTATATCCCGTTCAATTTTTCCTAAATCGTAGAGATCAAACACGTTATCTTCAATCTCTCTAATCTCGGATAAAATTTGCTTATTATATATTCCATTACTTTCTAGAAGAGAGCTAATCAAACTTTGTACAAGTTCGCTTAATTTTTTTTTTCGGTCATAGGGGGCGTTTCTAATTGGCAAATGTCGGATCATATATTGATTTAGATTTATTGTGGTATTTACTTGATTATTAATGCCGTAAAGACAATAAAATTGCATTAGCGAAGAGTTTAGGATTGCGTTGATGTACTTTAACTCTATATGATCATCACTAATTACTGAATAGATTGAAGAAGTAAAACATACTTTTTCTTTGCTGAACACAGATTGAGGATAAATACTATTGTGTTTAATTAACAGTTTGGGATTAGTATAGTATTCGAAATTGTTACCTTTTAATATTTGTGGATTTAATTTTTCGATATCAAAAGACTTATCTTTATTAAAATAGTAGTAATTAAAATCTCCTTTCGCCTTTATAAAAAAACAACTATTTGAAGTATTATCTTCAATAAGATTCATGACACTTTTTAATCCTTTATCCTCCTCCCCTCTAATCATATTGGGAATTCGTTCGGTACTAAGATAATTTACATCTCCTAAAGCCTCAATTTTCGTTACAAGTTTCAGTATTACTTTATTTGGTTTAATCCTAATGCGATTTAAAGCTATTGTTTTAGAATTACAGTGTGGACAGATTAAATCAGGGGTGTAAACGTAGATTTTTTTAGTGTGAACGCTTAGCGGGCAGGTTTTATTAAAGCAAACTCTTAAAGAATCAACTTTTTGAGCAGGATATTTTATAATTTCAGTGTTAGGATAGCGATAAACCTCAATATCTTTAACGGATTCGCTTTTATTTTCATAGATTAGGATTTGGACTTCATTTGTTGCTTTTACAAATAAATTAGGACCTATATCATATATTTTAAGAAGATTAGCGAGCGACAAGAGGTTTTTTCTAAATTTCACATATCCTTGCCTTAACAAGAAGCTTTTAGGCACTAAATAACCGATAACACCATCAGTCCATTCAAGAGATTTCAATACGAACGCACAGTAGATGTCGTTATAAAAAATATTTTCTGATTTTAACCTGTCCTTCTGATTTTTATCTAAAATATTTCCATAAGGTGGATTGCCAATAATGAGATCGTATTTTACACTTTTTTTCCTCTCTAAACTATCTTCCAATAAAATGTTAGATTTCAATATTGAGAATATTTTTGAATTATCTAAGCCATTTTTAGTAAAGTACCACCTAAATAATTTCATTATACAAAGCTTTCGAGCATAATCGTTAATCTCTGAGCCAAAAAGGTTTTTCAAAATATACCATTTAATATCTGTTATTTCTAATTCAGGCTCAAGATTATGTAAGAGATTATAAACTACATTTGCAGCACTTAATAGAAAAACTCCAGAACCACAGGCAGGATCGAGAATTGAAAAGTCCAGTAGTTTTTGAACGATTTTAAACTTCAAATCGCCATTCATATTGTAAATATCATTTAAGCTACTAATTTGATTAATTTTAAGATACTTGGAAAAAAAAATCATTATTACTTGAGAAACGATAAAGTCTGAAACTGAATCTCGAGTGTAATAAGCCCCTTCCTTTTTCCTATTACTATACTCATCTAAGAAGTCAGTTTCAATTCGATTTAATTCTTTAAAACTTTCAGATATTATTCTATGATCTCCAGTTTCAATCGAATTTAGAACTGAATCAAAAACAAGATTAACTTTAAGAAGTTTTTCATTTTCTTTCATATTTTTAAGAAATAGTAGCGTTAGTTTATTGGTGCTTTAAAAACTGAAAATTATTCTTTTGTAATTTAATATTTCTTATGTGGTACATTCTTTATCTTTTTATAGTTAAATTAATTTATTACTATTAGAAGCATGACAAATAACGAAGATGAAAAAGATGGAGTAGCTCCGATCAAGCCAATCATTAAAAAATTGAAGAAGGAATACGATAAAGATCCCACTGATTGGAGAGTTATCGGATCGAAAGACGATCATGGGAATACAGATACATTTATAACAAAAAAACCTAACGCCTACTGGTTAAAATCCAAAATGCTAAATCCTTATTCGTCATTAAGTATGGGAACAATAGTTCGAAACATAGATAGAGACATTGATGAAATCTCGGGGAAAGGTAAAGCTTTATCACCTGATGAAATGCTCCGATTGTTTGGTATGGTTGTTCCGATAAAAAAAGATCAAAATATCGTTGCTTCAGGAATAGAAAAATACTCTCAGCAGCATGGAGATTATTTGAAAAAGATAATTGGAGAACGAGATTCGAATTTAGGTTACCAAATGGTTAAAAGAATTGATGAGGAATTCACCAAAAAGCATCCTCAGAGAAAAAATTTATATATTTAATGGAATGTGTGCTTTTCCTAATCGGAATTAAAGATATACAAGAAAATAAAAAAAGAATTATAACATCAAGCAAAGCACTATATTTTACCTGTTAGAGTCCCGAGTTCGTCTTTATTTTTAATGATTGGTAATTTTGAGGAATACTTTGACGAATTATTAATTAGTTCAGCGATAAAAGCATTCATCTTTTCAGGACCAGGTTTTCCTTCAAAAGTTTTTGCGAATTCTTTAATCAGTGGAATTTTAAGATCATCGACATAAAAAGATACTCCTTTTTCAACTTCTTCGAGAAGAAATTGAAAGGATAAATCAGCAGTTCTCTCCGTAACAAATAGGGGATTATCTGGTTCTTCATACGTATATGAAACTTCTTTCCAACGAGCTCCATTTGCGTCTACAGGAATCATACCGAAAATATAATCACTCGTGTAAATCCAGAACGGAATTCCATTATCAAAGGATGAATCAACGATGGCTTTGAAGTCACTCATAGTAAATCAATTTTCACTCTAAAAAATATAACAATAATTGATAATTAAGAGTTTTTTTTAAATGTATAATCATGTAATTCTTATTTGAATTTTAGCTTTTTAATAGGTTTTTAAATGAATTTTTAAAAAAAAAAAGATTAATAGACATTATGCGCGAACTAGATTATGAAAAATTAATAGTTAATATCCAGGACTGGATTAGAAATTATTTAAAGTCTACTAATGCTAATAAAATTGTAGTGGGATTGAGTGGTGGAATCGATAGCGCAGTTACAGCCACACTATGTTCCAATGCAATAGGGAAAGATAATATAATTGGTTTGGGCTTACCTTGCGGATCAATATCTCAAGATCTCGAAGATTCTAAATTAATTGCGAATCACCTAGGAATTAACTTTGATATTTTTGACCTAACACCGATTTATGAAAGATTTTTAGATGTAACAAGTTCAATACAGAGAAAGGACAAATTAGCAACGGCCAATCTTAAACCCCGATTACGCATGATGACATTATATTTTATCGGCCAATCCAAGGGAAATTCTTTAATTGCTGGTACAAGTAATCGCGCCGAATTAGTAATTGGTTACTTTACTAAATATGGGGACGGTGCAGCCGATTTTGAACCGATAGCTTCTCTGTATAAGCAGGAAGTAAGAAAAATTGCAGAATTCTTAAATATGCCAGAAATCATAATAACTAAAGCCCCAAGTGCAGGTCTCTGGCCTGGGCAAACTGATGAGGGAGAAATTGGATTAACTTATGATGTTATAGATGAAATAATTTATAGAATAGATTATAACTTAAATTTTAAGGGTATAAATGAAGATACTATTCAAAAAGTAAGAAATATGATGAGTGCAGCGGAACATAAGCTTCAAATGCCACCGTTTTTTGATGTAAAGGAAAGCAGTATAGAATAATATTATAAACTAGATATTACTCTTCTAATATTATTAATTCGCGAAGTAATTTCATCTAATTGTTTCTTAAGTATATTATTTTGCATTTTGAAATCAGCTTCTGATATCGAGCCCTTATTAAAATTTTTCTCAATATCTTTAAAATTCCTCTCTAAGGAATAACGTCTTCCTTCGAGTGCGATCAGTTCCTGATAAAGCGTATCTTTATCATCGGAAAGATTCTCTAAATTTGGACTTTCTATATCAGGTTCAACGCTGGTGCCGCTATTATTAAAGTTTATAAAAGGCATTACTGTAGGTTCTTGAATTTCTTTGATTTTCTTTTTCTTCTTCTCTTCCTTTTTCTTTTCTTCTACTCTAGGGGGTTTTTCAGTAAATCCGATGATTTCTTGAGGTTTTTCTTGCGGTTTTTCTTGTGATTTAGACCCTACAGAGGAAAATACATTAAATAAGTCAGATCCACTTGACACAATTGACTCAGTTTCGATTTCTTCAATTTTGAGGGCTGAAATTGTAGGTTTCTCTTTTAAAAAAGGTTTTGATTCAAAAATTTTAGAAACAGGTACTTCTTTTGGTTTTTCGGGTATAAATGAGGTGAATTTTCTTCTTTCTGTTATTAGAGGGATATCTTTTGTTTCTTCTATAACAACAGTTTCTATATGAGAGCTTTTTTTAGGAATAGGAGTTAAATTGTGGTCTCTAACAGGTAAGGGTACGTCTTCTGGTTCCGCGGGAATAGGAGTTAACTCGTGGTCTTCAACAGGTAATGGTACGTCTTCTGTTTCCACAGGTATAGCAGTTAACTGTTCTTGAAATTTGTTATTAAATTTGTTAACAGTTTCAAGTGGAATTTTTGGGATTGATTGCTGCTTTACTTGAGGTGTTTTAACAAGTTTTTTTATGGCAGGTATTTTAATTACTGGAGGTGCTAATTTTGCTTTTGGATTGGGAGTAATTTTATGAACTTCCCGTTTACGCGTTGGAGGTTTAA
Organism: Promethearchaeota archaeon; assembly: GCA_019894735.1. Next base: position 13,352 of record JAGXOB010000056.1, read on the forward strand.
CAACTTCGTCTTTCTTATCCAGTTCTTTCTTAAGAGTGTCAATAGTCCCCTTTAAAGTCTCAATTTCCCCTTTAAACTGTTCCGAAACTTTGTTGAAAATATCTGTCAGATCAATTTCAGATTCTCCGTTTGATTTTTCTTCATTTATTTGCTCTTCTTTAGGAGTTTCGGTTCTTGCAGGTATATTTAAAATGTTCATAATATCTTCCGGAAGACTTGTTTCTGAAAACCAAAGATCGAGCGTATCCCAATCGTTCAATTTCTGTAGAATTCCTTCAATAAAAATAATTTCTTCGGGATACGTACTATTGTTTTTTAATTTGTTGAATTTATTAACTAGTTTGTCTTTAGCCTCGATCTCATCATCTGGTGTGGGTTTATCTTCCGTAAGAAAAGTGTAAATAACCTTAATTTCTTGCAGTACTGAATCATAGCTTCCCTGGTCGGTCATAAGAGATATTAGAATAATT
>JAGXOB010000057.1:0-10603 GCA_019894735.1 Promethearchaeota archaeon
GATTAATTCTACATTTTTCCCACTTAAAGAACCTTCGAATATTGAAAAACTACCGCCAATTTCACGACTTACTTTTGCTTTACTCTCTGTAAATTTAGAGTGCTTCTTAGAATCCATAAATGCCTCGTAAATCTCGTGAGGAGAGCTATTAATTAATATTTCCTGCTCAATATTTTTTTTCTTAATCATCATCACCAACACTTTGATAAGTATCTTAACTAATAAAATAGAGCTTTAATACGTTCTCTCTTTATTTTATTGGTGATTCGTTAGTTATAACTTCAAAAATTAGCTTAACTTTCATGCTAATAAATTAATTATTACTATATTGTATCACTTCTCTTTTAGGATTCCTTTTTTTATTTAAAGTATTGAATAAATTATGGTTTACAACGAGAATATGGATAAGGTTTTAAACGAAATTGTAATGAAATGGAAAAATTCATCTAAAATGAAAATGTTTGGGGGGATAGGATACCTTCTAAACGGAAATATGGTAGCTGGTATTCATAAAGATTACTATATACTTCGATTGGGAGAAGAAAATGCGAATGATGCACTTATCCTACCAAAAACCAGATTATTTAACATAACGGGAAGAGCAATGAAAGGCTGGATTATGGCAGAGGAAGACACTTTTTTTGATAAGAATGATTTGGTTAACTGGTTAAATAAAGCAAAGCTATTCGTAGAAACTTTACCAATAAAAAAATGAAAAATAATAAATTATTTAGCGATTAAAATATCGACATCTACATTATTAACAACATACTCTGGAACTGTACCTGCAAAAGTACGCCTTAATTTTGAATGTTTCCCCCCACATCCTAATAAAACCAGATCAAAACCCTCCTCTTTTACCTTTTGTTCGATGTAATACTCTGGACCAAAATCGAAAACCCTTCTTATTTCGACTTTTTGTCCTTTATTTTCGAATTTTTTCTCTATATCATCTAAGAGTTTAGTGCCTTCCTTAACTAAATCGTTGTGAATCTCGTAGCTTAATGTATCAGGAGCAGCTCTTAACGCAAAAGTGGGTCTGATTTCTGTTAAATGATGCAAGAATGAGTGAAACACTACCACTTCAGAATTCATTTCTTTCTGTAACTCAATAGCTTTCTCGACAGCTTTCATTGAATTTTCAGAATTATCCACACCTAATATTATTTTTTTAAACATTTTATTCATCTCTATTATAATTATTTGTCTAATTACTAGAGATACAACTCACCCGTATAAAGCTCTTCATTATAGATTATTAAATTGTTCTATTTTTCATTTTAACCGAATAATAATAAAACCACCAGATTTAATGATTTATAAAATTCAAATATAAGACGATTTTAAGTAATAAAACGTTAAGAAAAATAATTAAAACAGATTTGATGAGAAAATATGATTTGGGTAACTCGAGATTATGTACATATTGATAGGGTAGCGAGTCCTTGGTTGATCAAAAGGTTTGTTGATAAACGTGCTCAATTCGTTTTCCTGCCAAGAGATGAAATAACCGATTTCGTAGCTAACACCGGAGCAATACCCTTTGACACTGCTGGTACGGGAGTAGAACTGGATCACCATGTATGCAACGGCGAGAAACATTGCACGTTTGATGCAATTGCGGAGAAATACAAACTCACAAGCGATGAGGCGTTGCAAAGAGTCAGAAAACTTGTGAGAGCGGCAGATACAGGGAAAATAGAGGAGGAACCTCTCGCGTGGGCTTTAGAAATCGTGGCAGTCGGAACTCCATTTCTAGTGGATTCAGATCACGAAGCGTGCGAAAAAGAATTTCCAGTATATGACGCAGTTTACACGTACTTTAAACAACAAATAATCCGTGAGAAATATGCAGAGGAAATAAAGAAAATTAAAACGCGACCCGAAAAACACGCATTCATTAAACAGAAACTCAATGAGCCTCAATGACCAACGAATTAGAAGATAAAAAAGGTGTCAAAACCCTTAAAATAACCTCCTTTTTTATTATCAGTTTTATCGGATTTTTTGCGTTGTTTAGTTCTACAATGTCTAAAAGCCCAATATTACCCCTCTTCGCAAAATCTTTAATTACTTTAAAATTCGAAGAACCATTTTTTGGCTACATAATTGCAGCTTCCACCGTTCCAGGAATTTTAGTTAGTATGATAGCTGGACGATTATCAGATGTGTATGGTCGAAGGAAACTTATTCTCGTTTCGACCATTATATTTGCCAGCGCCCCCATTCTTTACCTATTTGCAATAAATATATGGATTTTGATGATAATTCGTTTCTATCACGGCTTTTCAACTGCAATTTTCGTTCCCGTTGCTATGGCGGCGATTGCTGAATCGTATCCAGATAAGAAGGGAAAGTACATCTCGTTTTTTTCTTCAATTACTCTCGTAGGGCGCTTCTTAGCCCCTATAACTGGAGGTGCAATTCTTTTTCTAACAAACGATTATTACTATGGCGTCTACATCGGATGTGTGATTTCAGGATCTATTGCTCTCGCGCTTGTGGTGTTTCTTTATCGAGATCGAATCCCAAAAACTGAATTCACTCAAGTAGCGAAAAAATCTACATTAACAATAAAAGAATTCGTGAGAGGATTTAAAGAAGTTTTAACTCATAAGATTATATTATCAACTTCCATCGTTCAAGCCAGTCAATATTTTGCCTTCGGAATTGTTGAAGTCTACGTGATATTACATGCTGACTCGCTTCATTTCGACGCATGGTTGATTGGGCTAATTCCAGCGATCTTAACTTTAATGCTTGTTGTGTTCAAACCTTTAATGGGATATTTTTCAGACAACATTGGTCGCCGTGTAATAATTCTCGTTGGCCTTCTACTAGGGGGAGGCGTGTCGTGGGTAATACCATTCACCACTAATTATATCGGGGTAATTTTAACACTTTGTGGGTTTGGAATTGGTATGGCAATGGTCGTATCTTCTACCGCCGCTTATGTGTCAGATCTTTCTAAAAAAGAGGATTATGGGACCGCTATCGGGACTTTGAGTACAATCATGGACATAGGACAGACACTCGGCCCCATTCTAAGTGGATATGTCTTAATCGCTTTTTCTTTTGAAGGCGTATTTTTAATGGTCAGTATCCTCCTTTTTATATCTGCAATTATATTTTATATAATTCGAGTTAAACCCTTTCCCGATTAAAATGACTTGAAAATTTATAGAATAATACCTTCTCTTTTTTCGTCAATTTTTTAGAGTGTGGAACGTAAGTTTAATCAAAAAAGATCAAATAAATAACAATTAGATAGGAAAAATGACAGGACAAGTACCAGATACAATCATTTATAATGAAAGCTCCTATTCCATAGTAGGACTTAAAGGCGAAGGATTACCGTCACCTTTTGATTTTAACTTAAAACCAGTCTCTCCGAATACAGCAAATTGGCGAGGATTCGTAATGACTTATATAATTGTCGGAGAGCACCTACAATTACTTGAAATGAAGGTAACTGTGGAAGACACTAAGGAAAAACCTCCAAAAATAAATGATGTGAAACCTAAATTGATGAAGGAAGGATTAATTCATCTTTCTTACGAAAATTTGAAGCTTAAAACCTCGTTCACGGGAAATATTCTAATCGCAAAGGATTTTATTGACTCCATGTACGTTCACATGGGATTCCAGAGTCCACTTTCTTTTGAAAAAGTGATCGAGTTAGAATTTGAGGATGGAAATTTACTCAATGTAAGAGATTTGACTAAAAAAATGAAAGAGTGGCGAGATAAGGACATATCTGACGGTAAATTAAAACCTACTTACGATCTTCAGGCTTGGATTGCCCGAACTTTTTCTCTAGATTATGATTTTTAATTGTTAATTCCTTATAGCTATTTAGATTGCTCGATCTACTTAAATATAAAAAGATACTTAATTTAAAATATCCGTAGCTGCAATCGTAATGTATGTATATGTTCCGTCTGTATTTCCGTAAATCGATCTACTAAAGCTCCCAGTATGATAAACTCTAACCTCAACATAATTGCCTGCATTCAAATATACGATATCCGCAAAATTAGTAGATAAACTAACCGTAGAATGCCCATAAACTGAACTTTCCACTACCATTATATCTTCTCTAAACACTCCTACCCAAAAAGCCTCTCCATCTAGCATAATGACAAAGGTAACCCTTCCTGAAATGAGGTAATTTCCTGAAGTTGGACAAATAAACGTATCCGTTACTATATTGAAATCACTTGTGACATCGTAATCTACAACATCAAAATTAACCACAGTCCAGTTTGAATCAAGGACGGAAAACCCAGAAGATACAAATGCTCTTGCTAAGGGTTTAGGTGATTCTATCCTATATAGCGAATACACTCCAAGTCCAAGTCCTGAAAGTCCCACAATGAGTACTAAAACGCTAAAAATTGAAACTTTTCGCTTTCCCATTAATTTTCAACTCTATTTTTCTTATTTGGATTTTCTCAGTTTTTAGCTAGTAACTTATGTATTTGATATGTATTTATTCCCAGAGGTTAATATACTTTATTGTCACAGCGAATTGAAAAAAACTCTCAAGTTGTCAAATATTACTCTAATTTTCTTAACTAACCATTCATATAACTTTTTTAAGATGATTTTTATTTGCTGAAGCTTATTCTTTCTAATTTCTTCAATAGGATTAGCAATATCTAATTCATAAGTGATAGGTTTGCTAACTCTTGATGCTGGAGGCTTCTTATTATCTCCCATTACATCTGACGGAGATCTGGTTTTAGTGATCGGTTTACTAACTTTTATTGCTGAAGATCTAATGTAATCTCCCTCTTCATATGGCCTATACCTTTCGAAAAGCATTTCCGTCAATATATCAAAAAGTTTTTCGACATTCTGCCCCGTTTTTGAGGAAACTTCTATGAATCCAGATAAATTATGGATTTTTGCAGCTTGAATGCCTTCCTCTCTCGTGACTGCTCTCATATGTTTTAAATGAAGGTTTGTCCCTACCAGCATTATGGGTATGTCTCTTGTATGCTCTCGAATGATTTGAGTCCAATCCGATAAATTATCAAGCGAGTGCGGAGTAGTTATATTATATAGAATAAAAGCGGCGTTCGCTCCTTTACAATATTGATGTAAAAGAAAACGAAAGCGTTCCTCTCCTTCAAAGTCCCATATTTGTAATTTAACTTTCTTTTCATTATAACTAGTAGTCTTTGAAAAAAAGTACAATCCAATCGTCAACTTTAGGTCATCTAGGAAAAAGCCAGAGATGTAACGAATTGTCAAAGATGTTTTTCCGGAGTCTTTATCACCTAACATCATGATTTTCCAAGTAAAATCATAATTCGCCATTTGCTCACCCAGAACCCTATTGAACGATAACGAATCTTTATCTCTCGCTACGACAAAGCGGTTGAAACCAATTTTATTACTGATATATCAAATTCGTTCTCTTCTAAATATTATACAGACAGCTACGCATATAAACCTCACACTTCTACGGCTTTTTCATACTACATAAAAGAATTGTTTGAATTACTTTTTAGTGCGAAACATTACTTATTTTATTTCAGACTCTCAAAAAGATTGTTTTCATAGTTTTATAGAGATCTTTTAAACTTGATCAGTATATATTGTACATTACATAATAAGAAAATATATATCTATTTTATGGGGATTTTAGGTTATGGATGAAATTGATATCAAAATTTGCATGCTCTTAATGGCTAACTCAAGGACACCTTACAAAGAGTTTGCTGAACTCTTCCGTATTAGTGTCAATTCCATTCATAAGAGAATTAGATCTTTGGTTGATCTTAAAATAATTCAAGGATTTAAAGCTCGACTTGGCTTTTCGAACTTTCTAAATGTTTCAAATATTGTTATGTTTGGAATTCCTATTGTCAAAAATCAAAAAGAGCTATTGAGAGTATTGGGTGAGAATGAAAATATTTATAATGTAACTCGAGCTAGTGGAAGTTTATTCTATATATACGCGTATATTCGAAATACCAGTGACTTGGACTATTTAGTTTCCCATGTTCGTAAAGCGGGGAAAATTAGTGAATTAACGATAGGCATTGATAGGAATGAGCCCTCCTTTTCTTTAAAAGATACGAAAAAGCTTTCAGACATGGATTTTCTTATTATAGATTCTTTAAAAAACAATTCTAGAAAAAAAATATCTGATATATCAAACGAACTAGATATATCTACTAAGACAGTAAGTAGAAGGTTAGATAATTTAATCAATAATTTTTTGATCCAATTTCAAATCGATTGGTATCCAGATAATTCTGGTCAAGTTATCTCAAATATTATATTAAAGTTAAAGTCTGATTTGATAGTAGATGATAACGAGTTAATCAAGAATCTTAGTAAACAATATGGTTCAAAAATCCTTTTTACGTGGTCCTTCAGTAATTTACCTAATATTAAAATTGTAAGTGTTTGGACCAGAACGATGAAAGAATTACAAAACATTGAAACTTCATTTATTTCTGATATAAGATACGAATCAGTAGAGGTTACTGTACTTATAGAAGGAAAAATGTATTCTACATGGATTGACAAACAATTGGAAGACAAAATAAAAGATATTAAGCAAAATTTAAATTAATACCTTTTTGCATTATTTTTCTCAGTTTTTAAACCTTTTTGGGTGATAACTAGGAACTCAGTGTCATCCTAATTTAACTTAAAAATTCATATAAAATAATAAAATTTTTGTAAGGGTATAATCCTTAACCCATTTGGGTTAAAAAACTCCCATTTTACCTCTACTTTTTACTTATTTATTAAATACTAGGCTATCATCGAATTTAAAAGCGCGTTTATATATTTTAATATCAACTAATGAACTCAAAATGTTTTATATTGATCTAAATATTAAATTAACAAAAACTAAATAAGAGAATAAAATGTCAGAAATTAAAACAAAAGAGTATGAAAAACCTCAGAACATTATAAATCCTAATAGTGAAATCTCTATTGAGGTAAAAAACCTTAGGAAGATATTTAGAGCGAATAAAGGTTATGATGACATTATTGCTGTTGATGATGTTTCCTTTAAAGTAAAATCTGGAGAATTATTTGGATTTTTAGGTCCAAATGGAGCAGGAAAAACAACGACAATAAATATATTGATTGGTTTATTAAAACCAACAAGTGGGATAGCAGTTATTAATGGTTATGATGTAAGGGAGGGGCTCTATCATATTAAACAATTGATTGGAGTCTGTCCCCAAAAGCCTTCTATTTTTAAACTTCTTACAGGGAAAGAAAACATCAAACTTTTTGGTGCTCTTCATTCCATGAAAAAAGTTGAAATTGAGGAGAATACAGATAGACTTTTAAAAATTCTAAATTTGTCTAATGCGAGTAAAAGAAAAACCAAAGGATATAGTGGTGGAATGTTAAGGCAGCTAAATATGATAATTGCTTTGATACATGACCCCAAAATAGCATTTTTAGATGAACCTACAGTAGGCATGGATCCTAGAGTCCGTAGAGCAACTTGGGATTTTATACGCTCACTTAAGAAAAAAAATAAGACGATATTCTTGACTACGCATTACATTGAAGAAGCTGAAAAACTTTGCGACAGAGTTGCTATTATAGATTATGGAAGAATTATTGAAATTGGGAACCCGAATGAATTAATCCAAAAATATAAGGTTAATAATTTAGAGGACGTTTTTATGAAAATTACAGGAAGAAAAATAATGGAGGGAATGTAAATGGATTTTAAAAGAGTTCTAGCATTGGTAAAGATGGAACTGTTAAAGGCACTTCGACAACCAGCTTTCTTTTTCTTGATGCTATTTTTTCCCGCACTTCTTACAATAATGTTTGGATTCATTTTTGGAGATCCTGAATCTGGAATGTCGATGAACACAATGGCTCCAGGATTATTCGTGTATGCATGCATATTCATAATAATGACAGTTGCTCAAGCTTTTAGTGAAATGCGAGATCAAGAGCTTCTTAGAAGATTAAACACAACCCCAATGACATCAGCAGATTTTATTATAAGCGAAATATTCTCAAATATGGTTATTGTAATTCTACAAATAATAATCATATATATTTCGGCTATTCCATTTGGATTTACTCCAAATACTAACGCTGTTGGAATGATTTTAGCTTTCATTTTAATTATAGTATTTTCACTAAGTTCAGTTGGGTTAGGACTTATAACAGCTACGATATCTAAATCTTCTGGAACCGCCTTGGGAATTTCATTCCTCTTTATATTACCTCAGATGTTTCTAGGAACTTTTATACCAGTCACCGCAGCAACTGAGGCTATATCAATGTTCATGCCAAGTTACTATGTAACGCAAGCTTTATCTGCGATTTTTAATGGTGATTTAACTAATCCTTGGGTATTAACAGGGTTTACCCTTATTAGCATAGTGAGTTTGATAGTCATAACTATTGGCGTGTTCTTATTTAAAAAAATCAGTAATAAATAACTTTTTTTCATATATAAAATATTTAGTAAAATTGGACAAAGGTGTTAATTATCTTAAAAATTCTATCGAAAGTAAACGCAGGTTTAGTAATATTTGTTGGCAGTGTTCAGTGGTTACTGATGATCATAGTATCAGAAAGTTTTCAACCTGATTATAACAGTTCCTTACACTATATCAGCTCTTTAGGAGTTGGTATGACTGCTCTTACCTATAATACATCCATAATTTTATATGGGTTGAGCTTAGTCATATCGTCAATAATTCTTTACAAAACACTTAATAAGAAGTTATTAACTTCATTATTACTTGTTACTGGACTATTTATAATGGGAGTAGGAGTATTTCCCGAGAATTCAAGGCCTATGCATGGTTATGTCACAGCATTTGCTTTTATTTTTGCAGTGCTACTTCCTATTATCTCGTTCAAAGCGTTAAATCCGCCATTTTCCTATATTTCTATTATAATGGGTTTAATATGTCTCGTGATGCTAATAATTTTCTTTCCATATTTGGGATTACCCGCAGACTCAACTATTATGATATTAGGATTAGCAAAGGGAACTATGGAACGGCTTGTCATCTACACCCTTTTGGTTTGGATGCTAAGCTTCAGTATATCCTTACTTACTACTGCTTAATAAGGAATAAATTTAAATCAATTTTTTTTCTATTTTTACGCATTGATTTTATTTAAAGAAATCTCATAGGTAAAAAGATATGAGGGTGATATTTTACAGTTAAAGTCTAAGATACTACTTCTCTAACAAGTAAAAAGTTTTATTCTCAAAATATTAGAAAGATCATCTACTCTTAGAAGGTGTATTTCTTACAGAAATAGGTTTCTCAAGCATAATTTTATAGATTTCATTAGCTCTTTGCTCAATTAATTCCCTTGTCCGAGAATTTGGGCTTTTTAATTGTTGGGATCTTTCCAGAGCAATATTACTAGAGAATAATTATTATTTATCGTATTTTTCTCTCAAGTATTCTTCAGAGTTTAAAAAAATTTCACAATCGCAAAATCCACCAGAACTTCTGCAATCCTCTAGAAATTCTTCCTGTTCTTTTCGGGGTATGTTCATTTCATTTAGGATTATTTCAGCATTGGTTAAATCGCGCGCATTACACCCATTAGTTTCCAACAATTCTTCTAATCTAACAAAAAACTTCTCTAAATCGTTTTTATTAATACACGATTCACCTTTAGAACTTCATTGTTCTATTATTTAAGAATAATTTAAACCCTCTTATTTTTGCCTTTCTCTTAGTAATTCTGCTTTAATAGCCCAATATACGGAACTTGAGCATAAACTTTTAGATTCGATAAAATTTCGAGGATTAGATCATCTACTCTTTGGGGTAGCTTTACGAATCAAAATGGGGCTCTCAAACATATTCTGATAAATCTCGTTTGCCCTACGCTCGATTGCGTCTCTAATCTGAGACTTGCTTGTCATAGAATTATAATTATAATATCTGTCAATTGCAATCTTTCGCCATTTCTTTTTCCACGCTGGGAAGCCCGTCTTAACGTAGCGCTCCCGATTTGGGAAACCTTGGCACACCCAGTTAAACAATATAAAGTACCTCTTTATACCTGAGTCCATCGTAAGATTTTTTGAGCGCACTCCTAAATTTCTGAGGTGTTGAATAAATCTGCCCTCAACAGCGTCTTGGAGCTCTCCTTCGACAATTGCCGGCTCGTAATATATTTTGTTCTCGTCAAAATATTCTCTAACCAGATCAAAACAATTACCCCGGCATAGGAGTATTCTATCTCTCTCGCTGTGATTAAGTATTTTCAGAGTTTTGATTATTACCTTTAAAATATGTTTCCTCGATCCGTCATCGTTCTTGTTCTCTTCGTTATAAAGCATGACAGGTATCGATTGAAATATAATCTTTCCCGTGCTCGCGTCCCGTAAGCCGATGAAAGCATCGCCAACGAGATCGCCCGTCCCAGCATCATCAATTTCTATTGTTCTTCCCTTCCACTCGCTGGGATTTATAGTGGATTGGCACGACTCTTGGTCGTCTTTTTTCGTTTCTGTCTTCATTACTAGTGTACATAATTGAACCCATAAATATGTTTCGGTTTTCCTTAGGATTGCGTGTTAAGATTTAGGGGGATTTTCATGGGTTTCAAATTTTCT
>JAGXOB010000057.1:10700-13777 GCA_019894735.1 Promethearchaeota archaeon
TACAAATATCCCAAGAAAATTCTTTCCTAACTTCCTTAACGCCACTTTCACAAAATCACCCCTAGTTATCTCTCCCTCTTTATACATGCTCCAATTATTCCTAATTTGATTCCAATCGCTCCCTAAATTCGCCATCATGTATTCGTCTAAATTTTCAATTTTTTCCATTTGAGATTCTACCATAAAAACCACAATTTTAATGTCCAGCATTATCGTTTCGGTATCACCTTTGATTTGAGTCGCAAGATTCTGCGTTTTATCAACTGCCATTTCAATTTCTTGAAGTTTCCTTTTTAATTTCTTATTTTGACGATACAAATTTCTAGATATTTCGTACTGTTCTTCTTCTATGCTTTTATCCTTAAAGATATTAAGAAATTTAAACCTAAAATACTTCAAAGCGTTACCCATAGATTTTATAAATTTCTTGAAAACCTCTCCGGATTTTACATGAAATCTATGGAACCCATCACTCATTTCCTCCATGAAAATAGTGAAATCATTTTTTCTAAATTTCCGGGGCTCATATCTTTCTAAATCCTCTTCCGGTGGATCGGTTCCTTTTAGATTTTTCATGGTCAATACTTCTATTTAGTTTTATAAAAATATTTCTTATAATCAAGAAATAAAAATAGAGTTATAAATTTATACTGAAAAGTCATTAATTGGTTGGTCTCGAACTGGATTTTCCCAGAAAAAATCCAATCAATACCAAAACACTCCCGATAAATTGCCATATTAGTGCGAGTCCCGGAGACATTCTCTGCCAATACGACTGTTCTAAATTTATCACAAAAAGGAGCTCAAAAATTACAAATTAATCCCTTCGAGTTGTTTGTTTCTTAGGTGGTCTAGAAAATATAAAGAAATCAAAAAAAAAAAAAAACGGAAATTCTTTTTCATTCTATTTTTAGTTTATTTCTTCTTAGGTGGAGCTTTTTTCTTAGCTGGGGCTTTTTTCTTAGCTGGTGCAGCAGGTTTTTTTTTTGCTGGAGCTTTCTTTTTTGCCATTAGATTATACCTCTCCTTGATCGTTATAAAATTGTAGAATTAATTAAATTCTTGTTAAAGTTAGTTTATTTCGTTTTTAAAGGTTTGTTTTTTAAGATATTAAAGAATCAATAATTCGCATCATAAAAGCGGTAAAACTCCCACAAAACTTAATATAGATTTTCAAAATCAATATTTCTATTTGGTATTATAAAAATATTACTTATGGTTAGGAACTTCACCATAGATTCCACTTCATTTATTTTATTCTTTACAACCAGAATTTACAATTAAGTTATAATTTTCTTTAGTCTTTTTCGAATCACGCCCCGAACAGACAATTTGACAAAAACCGCATGTAGGTCTAAAATCTTCTGCTGGTTTATCGTTGCGTCCTAAAAAAGTATTAGCAACAAGCCTTAAAACGTTTTCAGCTTGCTCACCTCCCTTTTCAATACCTTTGGCAAACATATTTTTAACACAGTTATCAACAGAATCGTCTAAAGGGAGTCTCTCAATATCATCAAAACGAAAAGGAGACCATGTGGACCAATCTTTAAACTTATTCTGACCAGACATACTACTACATATCGCAATACAATACGCATAGCTATTTCGTTTTGCAATTGTTTCTTCCACACCAGCAATCATGATGGTTTGTTCTTCATCTTTGCTAAAGAGTCCACCTTGGCACGATTTCTCACAAATTTTACATTTGGTGCAAGGATTATTTTCCAATGGTTTATCGGGTTTCAAATTAGCATTTGTAATAATTGAGTTTAATAGAACTCGTGCTCCATACTTCTCTGTGATTAAATTTCCGCTCCATCCAATTCTCCCTACCCCGGCAGAAACAGCGACGCAACGATGAGATATTGTGGGGATTAAGTGCATTGGTGTTTTCCTAAGTCCCGGCAAAATCAATTTTTTCAAGCGTTTTAACGTCTTTTCCTCTTGTTCCGTCAAATCACTATCTTCATCCTTTTCTTTATTTATGAGATCAACTAAAATCTTTATACTCGAGACAACTACCTTACTCGCCTTATTTACGTTTCTATAATCATAATTACAATCGCAATTATGGGCTTTAAATCCTTTTTCTTCAAGAAATACTTTTATCTTCTCTGCTACTCTTTTTAGATTTTTAGTTGTATATCCCTCTTCATAACATAGAGGTAGGTATTCTTCTTTTGATAAATATTTTCTAACCTTTTCGTCATCGAAATTTATTGCGATACTGATTACTGACTTAGCGCCGGGTAGCAAATAATTAGGATCTGAAAATTCTTTATCTTTAATACTTTCAGCAGAACAAATGCCTACTAATGCTGCACCCTCTTCTAAGGCCAATTTTTTTATTTGATCTTCTAAAGATATAGTTTCTGTTTGAGCCATTATATCACAACTTATATTCTTCGATTATTAGAGAGAAATGTCGCATCTTCTTATGTATTTTTATTTGCATTTATTAAACTTTATTACGAATTATTATCTTTATCAAATAATTTTTGAAATTGAGATTTAAAAAATGAGTAAAATCGAAAAAGGATTGGAATACCATGGCGTATAACGAAAAAATTTTAAAGGATGACAATTTTAGAGTATTTTTAATAGGATCGGGAGGCCCTTTTAACAATGAGGAAAGAGTTGCTTCATGTATCGCTGTTATTGCAGGCGGGGAGTTCTTTCTCGTTGATGTTGGACCTGGCACATACCGAATTGTTGATATTATGAGACTTCCAATACCACACTTAAGCAAAATTCTTCTTACACACTTTCATTCAGACCACATAGGAGATCTTGGAGAAGCTAATATGATGTCGTGGGCTAACGGAAGAACGAAGGCACTGGAAATCTACGGTCCTGAAGGCGTTGAAAAGGTAGTCAACGGATTTATCATGGCTTACGAACAGGATACCGGGTATAGAATAGCCCATCACGGTAAGGATACAATCATACCAGAAGCAAGCACACCAATAAGCAAAACAATTAAATTCAACGATAAGAACGAAAAAAAATTGTGTTTTGAGGCAAACGGATTAAAAGTTTACGCCTTTCAAGTCGATCACTCCCCTGTAAGACCTGCT
>JAGXOB010000058.1 GCA_019894735.1 Promethearchaeota archaeon
AGAAAAGTATTGATTGGGACATCTGGGTGGGGGTATGATGAGTGGTTAGGGCCCTTTTACCCTAAAAGTTTAAAAAAAGAAGATTATCTTTCATTTTACTCGGAGATTTTTTACACCAACGAGATAAACACTACTTTCTATAATATCCCTTCCAAATGGGTTGTAAAGAGCTGGGCAAATAAAACTCCATCTGATTTTTTATTTACAGCAAAAGTGTATCAATCGATCACTCACGAGAATAAGTTAGATATTGATGCTTGTTCACGCGACTTACAATTATATTTAGATGCGATGGATCCTTTGATTGCATCTAATAAACTTCTGGGCTTCTTAATTCAGTTACCTCCTTCTTTTAATAAGGTCGATCACTTTGGCAATTTAAAAGAATTTATTCGGCATTGGCCTGGTAATCCGAAAGCAGAGGGGTATCATCTAATTATAGAATTCCGGCATTTGTCTTGGATGGATGACGATGTTTTTGAATATTTAAAAAAGAGGGAACTTACTTATTGTGCTGTAATAGAGCCATTATTACCTCCTCGAATGGATGTTACCGATCCGCAACTTGCGTATATAAGATTTCACGGTTATGGGAAAAACCCATGGTTTAATTACGATTTTAAGGAGGAGGAAATTAGAAAATGGGCTACTTCAATTAAAGAAGTAATTGATAAAACCGATCGGGTTGGGATTTACTTTAATAATCATTTTTCGGGATATGCTGCTAAAAATTCTCTGATGATGATGCGAGAGTTAGATGTAAATCCTAGAAACGAGCCTAAACAAGTAAGTTTATTGGATATAAAGAAAAAATCTGGTACGTTTTCTTCGGGTCAAACGGGGTTAGATAAATTTTTAAATTAGACTGTTAATTTACCATATAAACATTCAAGAAAAGATGTATAGGTAGGAAGAGTTCGTTAGATTTTGAGTCGTGAATTATTGAAGATTGGTTTTATAGGCGCAGGTTCTATAGGTAGTTTGTTTGGAGGATGTCTTGCTTCTATTCATACCGATGAAGATCCATTGGAGATAAGTTTTTTTTGTAGAAAGAGCCATAAAGACGCGATTAACAGTAAGGGTTTAGTTTTATCAACTGAGGATCGGAATTTACAGCTTACGAATATTAAAGCGTACGAGAATGCTGAAGAATATATTGAAGAGTATAGTAATGGTACCAACTATTATTTTGACTATCTTTTCATAACGACTAAAGCTTATGATATTGAGAGAGTGATGAATCAATATAAGACGATAATAGATTCAAGTAGTTGGTTAATTATTCTACAGAATGGCGTTGGGAACGAGGAAGTAGTGAAAAGGGATTGTGCTGAGAATAAAATAATTAGAATCGTTACTTCGCACGGTGCACTTCTGGAGGAGCCTGGTAAAGTACGCCACACAGGTTTCGGATTTACCAAAATGGGATTAGTTTTTTTGAAACCTAACATTGATAATAAAGAAGTTTACGATAAAGCTTATACGAAGCTATTTTTATTGAAATTCTTACTAGATACAGCAGGGATAAACACTGAACTTGTAGAAGATATCACTTATTGTTCATGGGAAAAAGCATTCGTGAATATTGGGATAAATGCGATAGCTGCTTTAACTCGCTTACGTAACGGTGAGCTTTTAGAAAATAAATATTTAAAGCGTTATATGGGTATGACCGTTAAGGAGGCTATAGAAGTAGCCAAATTAAAAGATAAAGACCTGCCTGAAAGAAATTATGTAGATCTAATGTTTTCCGTAGCTGAGAAGACGTACAACAATAAAAATTCAATGCTTCAAGATATTTTAAGGAATAAACCTACAGAAATTGACTTTCTTAACGGTAAAATTGTAGATATTGCAAAAGAGGTAAATACAAAGGCCCCTATAAACGAATTATTAACTTTTTTGATAAGGGGACTAGAGAGTTCGTTCAAAAAGAAAGATTAAGGTTTTAGAGTCATGAAGTATGCACTTTCCCCGTCTCTGTAATATTTTTCTTTTATACTACGAGTAGAATAATTAAATTTCTTGTATAAATTAATCGCAGAATAATTTCTTACCCTTACTTCCAAGACAAATTCGTCTATCTTATACTTTTTCAAATTTTTCATAGAATTAGCCATTAATGTTGTAGCGACACTTAGGCGTCTATAATATTTTAATACGGCAATAGATACAAGATGTCCTTTATTTACTAATTTTAAACTACTAAGTGCGGGAGTTCTTTCAACTCTCCACATAATATATCCAACAACATTTCCGTTATCGTTGCACGCCACAAGGAAAGATTCGGGATAATTATCTAATATGCTTTTATAAAAAAAGTAGGGATAATCTTCAGGTAATTCACTTTCGTTAACTTCTATAACTGCTTCTAGATCTTCTAGAGTGCATCTTCTTACTATTATAGGCTTAATATCGCTGTGATTGTCAGAGTAATTAATACGCGTATCTTTGTCAGTACCCATAATTAGATGAGCTCAAATTGTAGTTCTTGATAGATAAAATAATGCTAAATAAATATTATTTTAGAAATTTTTAAGCTTTTTTAATTAGTAAAAAGGTTTAAATTCAATCTTTTAAAATTTTGAAGGCATCTTCTTTTTGTCTTTTTACGTATTGAATTATTGTATCTAAAGATGCTTGAATATTCTTTTTGTTATCAAACTTCTCAAGAATGTATTTTAATTCTTTTTCTTCAGAGTTTTTTAGTTTTTTCGCAACATTTACCATTTCTGGCAATGTTCTTACGATGTTATCGACGATGGTGATGTCAGCCCATAAAGAGGTTCTACTAATTGGATTTAAATCAACTGCGATTACTTTTTTTCCTATATTTTTCAAAGCTTCAGTTCTATCTCCATCTTCTAAAGGAACAAAAACGACATCGGCTATTTTAATGCCATTAGGATCGACATTTCTTCTATTGCTAGAAAGTTCTTCAATTTCAACCATTTTTGTTTCATCTGTTCCTAGTATCATTTCAGCTCCCGCATCCTCCAAAACTTTTTTAATTGCTTCTATTCTTCCTTCTTTTCTATAAAATAAGTTAATCTCAAGTGGGGCATTTATTATTTTTGATAGCTCTACCACTTTTTTAGGGCATAAAGCAGCAACGTTTCCATTAACGCTAATAATTGGATTTTTAGAAAGAATTAATAGCGCAACGGCTGCTGTTATGGCTTCTTTTGCGATTTCACTAGTTTTTTCTCCCAGCATATAATCAAAGCATTCTCCTCTACCATGAGCGATTAATCCTGCTTCAGCAACGATCAATTTTTTCATACCTTCAATGATTTCGTGTCTATATTGTAGGCTTTCATAACGAGGATGATCTTTAGGGACATCGTGATCTTGGTTATTATTTGTACTCATAATTAATAGGGTGCATAATAGAGTTGTTTATATAGTTTGAAATAAAGAAAAACTATTAATCTTTTGGATCCTTTTTATTTTTGTTGATTAATATGAGTTCACCCGTACAACGGAAAAGTAAAGATTTACAGTTATTTCAGACAAAACGGTTAATAAGCAAGTTGAAGGAGAAGAAGGGCTTTCACACAGAGTTAGTTTCTTTATATATTCCTCACGATCGTAAAATTTCGGATGTAACTAATCACCTCAAGAACGAAATAAGCGAAAGTCAGAATATCAAATCAAAACTTACCCGGAAAAATGTATTGGATAGTATATCAAGTTTGATGGGTCAGTTAAAAAACATTAAAGAAGTATCTGAAAATGGGTTGGTGATGTTTTCAGGGGCAATCCCACAAAACAATACTCCCGGGACTGAAAAGAACGAATTATATATTGTAAATCCTCCTGATAAAGTTTTAACTTTTAGATACCATTGTGCAAGTGAATTCTTATTATGGCCATTAGAGGAGATGCTTCAAACAAAGGAAACATATGGATTACTTGTCATTGGGAGAAAAGAATCTGCTGTAGGATATCTTACTGGTAATCACGTAGAAATTGTGAGAGATTTTACTTCCGGGGTTCACGGTAAGCATAGAGCTGGAGGTCAATCACAAAAAAGGTTTGAACGGCAAATGGAAGAAGCAGAAACCAGATTTTACAGAAGAATTTCTGAGGAAGTTAACAAATTATTTCTTGGTATAGAGGATTTACAAGGAATTTTTATTGGAGGACCTGGCCCATCGAAAGAAAAATACGTAAATGACGAGAGTTTAGATTATCGGTTACGAGATAAAATTTTAGATATTGTTGACCTAGGCTATGGAGGAACTGAAGGAATTCGTGCACTAATTGAAAAGATAGGGGAAAAAATAGCTAACGTAAAATATATCAAAGAAAAAGAAGTTATGCAGCTTTTTTTAAAAGAGATTTCAAACGACACGGGAATGGCAGCTTATGGTCTTAAGGAAGTACAGAAAGCTTTAAATATGGGCGCAGCAGAGAAATTAATACTTTCAGAGAAATTAGATACCATTCAAGTAAATATTAAGTGCTCAAATTGTAACTATAGAATATCTCGTACAGTGAGAGAACAAGAACTTGGTAAATTAGAAAATGAAATTCAAAACGAAAGTTGCCCTGAATGTGGTTCTAACTCGTTTAATGTTGTAGAAACGGTTTTACTAATAGAAGAGCTTGGATCCATAGCAGAAACAGTGGGAACTGAAGTTATAATTATTTCGCCGGAAACAGAAGAAGGGGAGATGTTATATAGTACATTTGGAGGAATAGTTGCCATTCTAAGGTTTAAACTTACCTATTAAACCGAATTTCATAATTTTTATCATAATAATAATATTTTTCGTAAAATAGTAAGAGGATAATTGTAAATAAACACTAATAGATTAAAGGTGCGATTAGGATGAAATTAGACGAAATGTTATTGAAGCTAAAAATAATTATGTTTGGGGGAAAAGGGGGAGTCGGAAAGACGACATGCGCTTCAAGTGCAGCAATATGGGCAGCAGAACACGGGAGAAATACATTAATCATTAGTACCGATCCGGCTCATTCCTTAGGGGATAGTCTTGGAGTTATTCTCCCACCAGGCGAAGCAACAAGAATTAAAGGAGTTAATAATTTAAGTGCGTTAGAAATAGACCCAAAAGCAGACATCTCAGAATACAAAGGATTGGCGAATATGAACCCCCTAGAAGGCGCGGGTATGCCAGATAGCATGGGCGGATTTCCTTTAATGGAAGATTTACAGGACATGACATCAATGAGTCCCCCAGGTATTGACGAGGTTTTCGCTTTATTGAAGGTATTAGAATTCATTGAGACTGAGCACGATTACGATTTAGTTATATTCGATACAGCTCCAACAGGTCATACTCTTAGGTTTCTAAGCCTTCCGGAAACATTATCGGGATGGATTGGCAAATTATTAAAGATGAGATTAAAGCTTGGAAGTCTAATGGGATTAATGAAAAGTTTGTTCACAAGCGCAGAAAAAACAAAGGATAATTCGTTAGAGCTCCTGGAAAGATTAAAAGAATCAATTCTTAAAGCACGAGATGATCTTACTAACCCTTTGAAAAATTCCTTTGTAGTAGTCATGATACCAGAAGAAATGGCAATTTCAGAAACAGGACGTCTCCTTAACGAGCTGAATAAGTATAATATACCTGTTTCAAATGTTGTAGTTAATAATTTATATCAAGATGAAGATGACTTATGCGATTTCTGTATATCTCGAAGGAAGATGCAACACCGTAATTTAGTAAAAATAAAGGAAGTTTTCGAAGAAGGATTCGAGAAGAATTTGATAAAAATACCTCTCTTTCGAGAGGAAATTAGAGAATACGATAAATTAAAAGAGTTCAGCGAATATTTAATAAAATAACCTTATTCTTTTATCCCCTTTAAATACGTGCAGTAGAGACATAAGCTAGCATTACCGCAAGGGTATCCACATTCTTTACATGTATTGAAAGATGTTGTTGCCTTATAATTATTAGAAAGAATTTCAGACATTTCTAAAAAACCATTAAGCAAATTGAATTCAATTTCGGGACTAAAATTCTTACATTCTTGAATGAATTCAAGAACTCGTTTTCTTAAAATCGGATCTTCTTCTCTATAGGGGCAATGTGAAGGATAATAATCGATTTTTTTCAAGTTTGAATAAAGAAAAATTTCTTCTTCCGGAATTTTCATTAAAGGAGTGACTCTCTTTACGAAATATTTTTTGATTTCTTCACGCTCTTCTTTAAATATATATTGATTAGCTATGAGTTTAAATCTTTTAAATAGAACATTCATCAAAAACGTTTCTGCAATATCTGTCAAATTATGACCCATAGCAAGAACATCTGCTCCTAATTGTTTTGCAGTTTCGTTCAATAATCTTCTTCGAAAGGTTGCGCAAAAATTACAAGCATATTTATATTCTGCTGTGTTATTTTTCAACTCTACAATTTCATCTAATGATTTTCCTATTTTTTCCTTAAACGATACTATAATGTGTTCAATACCATGCTTCTTGCAAAATTTAACTGCGTTCTTAGTACTGTTGGTTCTATAATTTCGAATACCCTCGTCGATGGTAACAGCTATTACCGGTTCTGAATGATAGTTATTATCTTGGATTTTAATAAGATTGTAAAGTAATGCAAGAGAATCTTTTCCGCCAGAAACTCCAACGACAATTTTATCCCGAGGTTTCAGCATTTTATATTTAGAAATTGTCTGGAAAATATTTTTCTCGATTCTATCTGTAAAACAATTGGTACAAATTAGTTCCCCAGAATATTTTCTATGGACAACTATAGTTTTTGTCTTGCAATAGTCACATGTAGCTGTTTTCATAAAAACATTAAAGTTTTTATCAGGGTTGTTTATGAAGATCACATCAACACATTTATTGTAGCCAAAAAAGACCGAATCCAAAATTCATAAAAGAAAGTACGAAGTTACCAATAATGAGACCTAACGCTATAATTCGTATAGTATTTATAACAATGCTTTTGATTTTTCTTTTATCGTCGTGCCAGTATTCGTAGGAAACTTCAAATACCGAATTTTTCTTTAGTTTGGTAGTTTCCGGTAAAGTGACTAAAACTGTATCTTTGAATCCATCTCCAATTTTGTCTACTAGTTCATATTTGTCTTTTCCTAAGAGGATTTCGCTGTTGGTATCCCCTTTCTTTGCATCTTTAAGCAAAATCTTCACAGATTCTATGTTTTCAACTCGATATTCTGTTAGTTTGCATTCAGTATCGGTTCCTTTATAGATTAAGCGATCCTTTTTCTTCCTTTTGGAGCTATAATTTTCTCCAAATATCCAGTTCGTAAATTCTTTTAAGATTCTATCCCCATCAAATACGGGTAAAGGCATCATATTAAATAACGTGATTGAAAATGATATTATGAAGAGCCACATTATTTCTCTAAAGAGAAAATCTGGCCAGTTGCTAGTAAATAATTTAGCGATATCAGTTTTATGCATCCAATAGTAAGTACTCTGAACCCCTATTAATACTCCTATGACCTCAACATCTAAAATGTAATCAATTCCAAGATCTGAAGTCAAGTTAATCGCCTTCAGGTTAAAGTTTGTTAATATCAGCTCTAATGTCGCACCGCTCGATCTATTTATTGCTGTTCCATTAACCTTATTAATTAAGATATTCGTTTCGGAGCTACTTGAATAGTTATACATTATTCTTAACCCTGTCCCGTTAGGTATATATTCATAACGGATTCCTATATCATATCGGGGACCTAAAGTAACATTTTTTCTAGAATATATATCAGTAAGGGGATTATAAGTTACAAATGTGAGATTGTCTCCTATTGAGAATTTAACTCTCGTGGTGTTACTTAGAACTGAAGTAAGACTATTGCCTTGATTTAAATCCAAAAAAAGGAAGTCGGTATTAGGATCCTCTGAATTCTTTATTGCAACAATAGCATCCATAGGTTCAAGGGTTCCTTGGTTAAAACCTCCTTCTTGGGCAGGTAATACGCTATAAACTTGGGTAACTTGCGTATAATTAGGAGAGACTAACAGTGGAAAACTAATTAACAATAAGAGTGCGATGCCCGCGGTTATTGCATTTACAAAAGTACCTGCCGCAGCTATTCTTAATCGTGTATTTCTATGAAATTTTGAGGTTCTTAAATCTCTTTCTTCAACTTCCACGAAAGCACCAAAACCTACCAAATAAAACAAGCCAACGCCCATTACTCCAGTTGATTTGATTTCTACTCCATCAATACTAGCAGAAATCCCGTGTGCAAACTCGTGAGTAGTCATAATAAACAACAAGGGTAAAAGCATATAAAAGAAAATGGGTAATTCTATAGTAACTCCCGGGATGAGCGGAGTAATAGCATTTTGTATACTTGGTTGAAAAATTAATTGCACAATATTTATAAAAAAGAAATAGAAGCCATATATTGTAAATCCGAAAGACACGAAAATACCAATATTCCAAAAAATTCGCCAAAATCTTGGAGATGTTTTTGAGATTTTTCTAATCAAATTGTTGAGCTTTTTAGTTTTGAACGTAATTAAGAAGGGGAAAAATAAACTGTATGCTTCTTTCCTATTTTTTAAGGCGAAGACAAATACGATTACGATAATCCAAAAGACTAGCGATATAATAAACCAAGGATTTAGAAAGAAATCAGTAATAAGATTGAGTAAACTCATGAAAATTTATTTCATCGCTAATTTTTAATAAAGTTGTTAATTAAGAATAGAAATTAAGCTTATTTATTTTAACTTAAAATAATCGGACTATTCATAGAATCAAATTAAGCTTCTTCAAAATCCAATTATCAATTATAAACTTTTGAGAAATATTCTTTTGTTCCATCGATTGATTTTTAATAGCAGATTTCGGTATCCACTCCTCGATTTCATCGAATTTTATTAAAAATGCTTTATCGGTTTCTCCCACAATTGATCCATCGACATTACTCATTTCGTTACTTATATTTCCTCTATTGAGAGGCTCACTTAAATTTGTCTCATAAGCTTCAGCCAGATCTCCAACGATCTCTTTATCTTCCTTATTTTTTTGCAATAAAGTGTCTTTTGGTTTAACATTCCGCACTAGTTTTTTTGGGAATGTTGAATGTATTATTTTTTCATGTAAGAAATGTGATAAAAGTAGTCTTAAGATTTCTGTTTGAGCAAGGGTAAGCCTTTTTGAATATTTCCCGATATTAATCCACAATATTTCTGCTCCATCATCCTCCCAATTAAACGAGATAGAAGTTGTATTATCTTTATAGTTATGTTGGCTTTGCCAGTCAAGATTTTGGCGATTTAATACCCTTAAAATTAACACTAGTTCTTCTAACGAAAATTTAATAGATTTTCCCTCTTTGGAAGAAGGTTTTTCCCAAATTCCATTAGATTTCTTTTTAAAACAATGTATAAAAGTAAAAGGATCTGAACTTGAATAACTACTTACTATAATACCGGTATTTTGTCCAAAAAAGCTTTTTGAATGTGATTCAACCATTTGTATAAAATCTTACGTTTATTTTAAATAATTGCATGTCAATATATTTTAAACTAAAAAAACACCACTACAAAACGCCCTAAAAATGATAAGAAATTAAAAGTTAAATAAATTATAAGATATATATTTCAAGAGTTTTTCTCATAAGAAAAAACTTAAGCGGGGTGGGCTAGCCTGGTTTATGCCGCAGGGCTCATAACCCTGAGATCGTTTGCTCACTTACGAGCTAGCGTCAGAGTCGTTCGTTCAAATCGAACCCCCGCTATTTTTTTCTTTATTCTAAGTTAAATTTTTAAAGAATCATGTTTAATGAGAATTTAATAAAAATAGAAAAAAAATGATATCTTTTTCACTTTTTTAAGGAATATATTCACATTATTCAAGAAAAAAGAAAATATAATGATGATCAAATAAGAAATTCTAGACTAAACATAATCAATATCTTTATAGAGAATTAGGTATATTTAACGCTTAATAATCAATTCTATATTAAATAATAATTGATAATTAGGTAATTGATTTTAAAAACGATTCTTCATATGAAATAAATTATGAGTGAAACACGAACTTACGAGTTTTCTCCCGCAATTCGCTGTTGGGTTAAACACCTTACTGAAGGTAGGTATAATGCCAAGGAAAAATCTTTATTCACTATTTTCGGCGCTCTTAAAAGAATTAGGCTTGTTGCTACGATTACAAATAAAGATGAATTTGTAAGCAAAAGAACTGACAATATTAATTCTCCAACAGAAGAAACAAGCACTAACTTACGATTTGAGCTTGATGATGGTACCGGTATAATATCAGGTGTATGGTGGGATGTTGATCCAATAAAATATGGAAATGTAAAGATAGGAGATTTAGTTGATA
Source organism: Promethearchaeota archaeon (assembly GCA_019894735.1). The sequence continues at coordinate 10,326 of JAGXOB010000058.1, forward strand.
TTTTAGGTAGAGTGGGATATTTTAATGAAAAGGCACAGGTGAGCAACATTAAATTAATTAAAAAAATTTCAGACCCTAATTATGTTTTGCTACGAGAGGCCGAAGTAATTAAGAAAATAAAATTTGGAGAGATACAAGAAATTCCTAATGCTGAAGAAAGTGATTCTGGGATAGACGAGGATTCATTTTTTGATAATTTATCAGAGGATATTGATGTTGATAAACTATTTGGAGAAAGCGAACTTACTAAAACTGCTAAGGTTGATACCACTAAAGAAGAGATTTTTTCTACAATATATGAGTATTCTCAAGATGGGAATGGAATTAGTCTTGGAGAATTACAAACAAGGTTGAAAATTCCCGAAAATAAACTTAGAATGTATATTAACGATTTAGTAATGGAATCTCGAATTTATCCTACAGAAGAAAATATCTATCAAAGTTATTGAATAAGGCTGATTTCTCAAAACCGTAAAATTATTTTTGTAGAATTAATTATTGAAATTAGTAGAACTATTAAAGATAGGTAGGAAAATATGGATATCAACAATTATGACGAATTAATAGATAAGGCTTATGAGAAAATTCCTGATAATGTTAAAAAATTATCTAGGTTTGAAATTCCAAAAATTGAAATAAGAATTGAAGCTAAAAACACATACATTACAAACTTTAACAAAATTATTAACACTTTAAATAGAGATCGCAAGCATTTTATTGGTGTGTTTCTGAAAAAAGTAGGAACTATGGGAGAAATGAGAGGACAGCAATTATTTATAAAAGGGATCTATAAAGAAAAAGTATTGAACAGATTAATTGAACAATATTCAAAAATGTATGTGTTATGCAAGATATGTAATAAACCGGATACAGATATTCAAAGAGAAGGGAAAAAGAATTATCTTAAATGTACCGCTTGTGGCGCACGGGAAGAAATCAGAGAGAAATAAATGCGTAATTTTGAGTAAAAGATGAAAGTATATCTTAAAATCCATAGAAGGAACGATATTGATACTGTCGCATGTTGCGACGAGGATTTATTAAATCGAATATTTACAGAGGGGAATCTAAGAATTGAAATCAACTCCAGTTTTTTTGGAGGAGAACTTCTGGACATAGAGCAAGCAATGGAGATTTTAAAGATGGCTTCGTATTTTAACATTGTAGGGGAAAATGTAACTAATAAAGCTATAGCCCTTCAACTCCTTCCGAAAGAGGGAGTGAGAAAAATAAATGATATTCCAATGGCAATGAAAATGGTGTTTTAATGCCTCACAGATTTTGTGCAATATGTGGTTCAGAACTAGATGAAAACGCACCTCATTTTGGTATGTGCCTTAATTGCTATTTAGAGGAAAACCCTTTATTTGAATTACCTAAAAGTTATAATTTTAGGCTATGTATGGATTGCTTGAAATATTCAAAAAAAGAAGAATGGTTCGAACCAGCTGAAAACGAGATCTTTCCCGTCATTGAAGAGGTTTTAACTCGTTTTCTATTAAAGAAATACACAAAACAAGGTTTAATCACCTTCTCATTTTCTTTTGATAAATTAATGTATTCTTCTAAGGACCTTATTACATCTTTAGATGTTGTTATAACAGGAAAGTTGACAGGAAATCATAAATTTTCTCACCAAGAAACACTACGAGTAATTATTGATTACGATTTGTGTAAAAATTGTACAAATTTAAGAGGGGGAATGTATTATCTTTCGATCTTTCAATTAAGGGTGAAAGATAAGACTCAATTTGACATTATAAAGGAAGTTTTAGATGAAATTTCCATAGTAGTTGAAAATTTATTTAGTAGAGACGAAAAACAATACATCGCAAAAATAGAGGATCAACCACTAGGTGTTGATCTTTATTTAAGCACAAACGAGTTAATAAACCGGATAATTTCGCATATTAAAGCTAACCATTATTTCATTTTAAAGAGGACAAAAAAGCTGGTAGGTAGAGATTCTCAAAAGGGAAGAAATATCTATAGACTGAAAGCACTTATAAAATTTTTACCAATTAGGAAAAACGAATATATTTTAATCAACGACTCAAAGTACTTTGTCGAGAATTTAACTAAAAACAGAGTTATGTTAAGAGACGAAAAACAAACGAAACTGGTAAAAAACTTTTCGTATTTCTTTGACGATAAGACAATAATTAAAAAGATAGAGGAGGAGGAATAATTGGAAAAGAAACAGGAAGACCCTGCAGAAGAAAAAGATGATGAAATCGAAATTGGAGTTGATTATGACGATATTACTAACGATTTTAACAAAAATATAGACAATTTAGAAAAAAAGAACCTTGATTCTAAACGAATTAAAAAAATAGATCAAACAAAGAAACGAGCAACGGTCGATTCTGTATTTGACGAACGAATGTATTTACAAGTGAGTAAATTATTAAAAACGGGAACCTTAGACCGAATTGAAGGTATTATCTCTGCAGGAAAAGAGGCAAATGTTTATCTAGCGTACGGTCAGAATGATCAAGAATACGCAATTAAAATCTATAAAATTGATACAAATACTTCTAGATGGATGAAAAATTACATTATCGGAGATCCCAGATTTAAAAAAGTTCCAAACAACGTATCTAAAATAATATATCTATGGGCGAGTAAAGAATTTAAAAATCTTAAGAGAGCACATAAGGCGGGATTGAGCGTACCCGAGCCAATTTATATAAAAAATAATGTTTTAATCATGGAGTACATTGGTTTTGAATCAATTCCGGCTCCAAAGCTTAAAGAAATAAAAAGTCCAAAGGATCCGATAAAACTATTAAATGAGATTCTTTATTTTATTAAGAGTTTGTATCAAAAAGCAAACTTGGTTCATGGTGATTTATCAGAATTCAATATTTTATATCACAATCAAAAACCGATTGTAATTGATATTTCTCAAGCTGTAACAATCCATCATCCAAAAGCAGAAGTTTTTCTGGTGAGAGATATCAAGAATATTTTTAATTACTTTGAAAAAATTGGAGTTGAAGTACCTAAAAAAAAAAAAAAAGAATTTTACGATGAAGTAATTAATTAAAACTAAAAAAAAAGAATTTTACTATGAAGTAATTAATTTAGATTAGATAAAAATACAAATATTCATTATTGAAGTTAATAAAGTGTAAATAATATTATGAAAATAGGCCAAAATAGGATTGCTGTAATAATAGGGAAGAATGGAGAAACCAAGAGAGATATCGAAGAGTCCTTAGGAGTACAAATCGTTTTAGACAGTAAAACCGGGGATTGTGAGATCAAACCAATAATAGGACATCCAAAATACAATCCGCTTAACACATTTTCAGCACAAAAAGTGGTTAACGCAATAAACAGAGGGTTCAATCCAGCAAAAGCTATGAAATTACTTGATGAAACCTTCGATATAGAAGTATTTAATCTCTACGACATATTAGGG
>JAGXOB010000059.1 GCA_019894735.1 Promethearchaeota archaeon
GATTGACAAAACCAAAACCAATTCCAGCTAAGATATTTGCAATAGTAAAAACTATTAAAGAGAAGGATAACGATGCTACGATCATTCCTATTCCAAAAACAGATAATCCAAAAAGAATCACCGGGAAACGACCCTTAACATCTGAAAGAGCGCCCGAAAATAGTTGCACTATAGCAAAAGGGAACATAAATGATGGAATAGCAATTAAAATCGTGTTTTCAACAACATCAAATTCTAACGCAAGAACACGAAAAAGAACTAAAATAACATTTCCCGTGAGAGGACCTAGCGCAAAAAGTACAAAGATAATTACTTCAACAAACCTTGAAGACAATTTCGGTTCTGTGCTCATTATGATTCGTCTATTCAATATATAAAAAGTATACTATAAAAAATAAAGCTCTAATATTAAACTCTCTGTTACAAAAAAATAAAAAAAATAAAAAAATTTAGAATTAAGATACTTGAACCGATATCTGCGAGAAGAACGCTGTAACAATTATGACAAATAAAATTAGCCCTGCGAGTATTAGGTAGATACGCCTAGATTTTTCGTCAAATTTATCGTTTAAAGCAAAACTCAAAAACGCTATAGCGATAAAAAACATACCTATATTAACGCCAATCCGAGCAATATTTCCAAAAATAACTACTTGGTATTCCATCCAATAATATATAAGATTAGCCCTCTCTAGCTTTACAACGTAATCGTTATATCCATATAATCCCTGCATATAATTCATTTCGTTTTGTTGTGTTTCAAGGAGTAACCATGTATAGGCGTTATCTGCAATTGATTTACTTATCATGAGTACGGTGCCAAAGATTATGGCCACTAAAAGACCGTATATTAAGAATTTAGTAGCTCTTTGCTTGTCCATCATAGGTAGCATATCATACAAACTTACTTTTCTCTCATCTGTCCCCATTTTTTATCACCTTAAGTAATTAGCTTTTAAAACTGATATTAATGCCGCCATTACGTAAATGATTATAATGAAAGCACCTATAAATATGAGAAAATTATTTAAAGTTTGTCCTGGACCGTCTACTTTAATCGTGATATCGAAAGGAACATTTGTATTAGAAGAAGGACCTGAATTAGAGCCATAAACGATAACATAATAATCGCCTGGCCAAGATATCAATGAATCACCTACTCTATCACCCATGAATTCTATATAGAAATAAATTCCACTGCTAGGCAAACTTAACGCACTAGTCCCCACTGTACTGCCTGCTGGAGAAGAACCCCAACCAAACTCAGAATATACAAACTCCAGACCTGAGATCCCCCCTGGAGTGCTATTCAAACTATAAGCTCGGTCATACACACTTTTAGCTATAATCTTAATGGTGACCGATGAATTTGGATAAAATTCAGAAATTTCTATTATTAGTTTTTGATCTTTACTTAATGTTACGGGATGAGCAAATGCCTTAGTCATACCTGAGCTGCTATCTTCTTGAATAATTTCAGGGTTTTGTTCATAAATATTTAATTTATCAAGGAAAATCCCAAACAAAGGACCAAGTATTAGACACGCTACAGCTAACCCAATAATGATGTAAGCCGTTTTCTTTTTTAAAAGTCGACTCATTTTTAACATGTAGACACCTTTAAAGACATCTTTTTTTATTTTTGATTGTGGTTAAATAAAATTAGGACATTTATAAATAAAAATATGAGCTTAATTTTTATTAACAGATGAACTAAAGCTCATTTTTGATAAAATACTATTTGAATTTTTAGAAAAACTCGAAAAAATGTGATACAAATAAAATTCATGTTTAATTCCTAATCGTAATTAATTTTACAAAAAGTAAGTTGAGAATCGGTTATGAAAACTGATGAATCGTATTCTGATTATATGTATAACTTCATAGATACAATCTGTAAAAAGTTTGGACCAAGATACTCATGCAGTAAGGCTGAGAAGAACGCTAATATTTGGATTAAGGAAGAACTCGATAATTTTTGTGATGAAACATTCATAGATGAGTTTGAAACTCGACCCGCACTGTATCCTCAAGGGTTTATCAAGGTGGCGGGAATCTTGGGAGGTATTTCTCCGATATTTATGCTTTTAATGTTTCCATTTCCGATAATATCTTTAATTCTTGTAATCCTCGGCATTACTGTGCTCTATAGCGAATTATTTCTCATGAAGGAATGGATTGGGTTTCTTTTTAAGACTAAAACATCTACTAACGTATTTGGGATAATAAAACCAACAGAGGAAGTAAAATTCCGTATCATATTTGAAGGACACACCGATAGTGCAAAAGAAATGAATATTGCCAGTTTTAAACCCCGAGCCCGCCAGATAATAGGGATAACCGGACTTTACTTTTTATTTCACACAATTATCTTTTCGCTGTGGAAATTCATTGCTCAATTAGTTTCGGGAACTTCCATTGTAATTGTGAATTGGGGTGTTGTTTCTATAACGATCATAGATTTGATTTTTTTTATTCCGCTTGTTATAATTTATCCCTGTTTCATCTTATTGTTAAAAGGTTTCTTGGGAAAAATGGTTGTTCTAGGTGCAAACGATAATCTATCCGCCTCTGCCGTTGCTGTCGCAATAGGGAAACACCTTAGCGAAAATAAACCGAAGAATGTGGAAGTCTGGATTGGCTCGCAAGGAAGTGAAGAAGTTGGCGATAAAGGAGCTAAAGCTTTCGTTGAGAAGTATGGGAAAATGGGAAAGCTTGATAATTCTTATTCTCTGGTGCTAGAATGTTGTGGTGCGGCAGAAGATATGTGTATAATTGAAAAGGATATGCACCAAGCAGTCTATAATACGGAAATCAATAACTTGTTATTACAAGCTCATTCAGAGGTAAAAATTAAAAATCCTGACTTATTAAACATCCGAACTGGAAGCCTTAAAATCGGAGCGTGCGATGCGTGCCGATACATTCACGAAGGATTCAAAGCAGCAGCTTTAATGGGAATGGAACACATAAAAAATAGAGCAGTTAACTGGCATTCTGTTAAAGATGCTCCAGAAAACATAGATAAAAAGGTTTTAAGCGATTTTCTCGATGTTTCACTTAAATTTGTTGAGATTGTTGATAAAAAATTTTCTAACTAAACTAAGGTTTTTAAAAATAAAAGAATAAAAATAAAAGTAATAGATGGGTAAAAACTATTATATCCCCATTTCTTTAATTTTTTCCTGATTTTCTTGCACTTTTTCTGGTGTTAACTTGTACCACTTCCAAAAGACAAGAGCACCTATGATAACAAAGATCGCGGGAATGAGAGCTTGATGTAAATGTATTCCCCAAATTGCCGATTCTGGTTGATTTACACCTAAGGCTTCGTTGAAACCAGTGAGTTCATGAATTATTGCAAATGTTAGAGCTTGAATTATAATTCCTACTCTACCGAAAAATTGTTGAAATCCCGTATAAACTCCCTCTTCGCGCTTTTTCGTTGCTACTACCGCGTTATCAATTACATCTGCAGATACTGGGAATATCATTATCCAGAAGCCTCCCATAGCTAATCCCCATAATAACATCTCGAAGACTATTAACCAATAGTCTCTATAAAATGTTATTGGTATTGTAAAAGCAGCCAGAAGTAATCCAGAAATCAGCATCACTTTTTTATTGTTTTTGACTTTCTTTGAGTAATACATCCAAAAAGGGGTGGAAACTAACACTCCAATAAGAAAGGCAGCAAAAATCAATGTAGTGGCTGAATCGGGCATTTTCAGGGAATATTTTACCGTATAGAGGACGGAAGCTTGCATCGTTTCTACTAGAGATTGATAAAGCAGATAAAATACCATGAATGCTATGAAAGGCGTCTGCTTCAGTGCTGTAAACAGGCTTTTGAAAAAAGGAGTTTTTTCTCGTTCTCCCGTTTGAGAAGCCAAATAAAGATCAATTGTAACTTGATCTTCTCGTGACCCTGGTATAGCTAACGCAAAACCAACAAATGTAATAATAGCTACTATCAAACCTTGAAAGGCAAAAGAAGGATAGTTTGTAACTGCTCCATCTGTGGTTTGAAACAATAAAGGTGGCAAAATAGAGCCTAAAGCAACACCTACAACGCCTATCATAATATAGACACCGCTAGCAGTTCTACGTTCCTGAACAGATCGATATTTATCAACGAATAACGACTGAAAGTTAACAAATAAAATTGAATGAAATGTATCAAACAAACACGTAGTAAAAAGAAGCCAAGCGAACAGTATCCATGCACCTCCTACGGCATCATAAGTTGGTGGTGTAAATATAAGCATATAGGTAAAACCCCAAGGCAGTCCACCAAGTAAAATCCAGGGGAATCTTCGCCCCCATTTTTTAGTAAACTTGAATGGTTTATTTGTTAAATATCCAACAATTGGGTCGTTAAACATATTATAAATCGCAAAAATAAAATATGCTAAAAATATCAACCAAACATTTAGACCTAGTTCAGACTCATAAAAAAAGAAACCAAAAGTCGTAAAGGCAATTCTAAGAAACTCTCGTGAAAACGAGTTGAAGCCATAAGAAACCATACCGATCTTGCTATGTTTAATATCTAATTTGTCTTGTACCATATTTCTTACCAAATTTTTTAATAAATTAATTATGTATTTTTAAATATTAGATAACCATCTTTTTATAGTTTTTAGTTTTTAGTTTCATATTAGAAAGATAAATTAATTTTTATCCACCAACTTTAGTAAAATGAGATAAGTTGAAGAAACCTAATATTATACTATTTATAACCCACGATCAAGGGCAATTTTTAGGTTGTTACGATACACCTCAAACGCCAAATTCTTTACATACACCTAATCTGGATAAACTTGCTAAAAATGGAATAAGATTCACGAATTATTTTTGTACAGCTCCTCAATGTAGTCCGAGTCGAGGAAGTATTCAAACATCATTATACCCTCACCAAAATGGGTTAATGGGGCTTGTGAATTTGGGATGGACGTTACCTCCTCATAACAAAACGATGCCTATGTATCTTAAAGAAAGTGGATACTCGACCCATCTTCTTGGTTTACAGCACGAGAGCATTGATGTCAACACATTAGGATACGAGACTGTTAGCAAAAGGATGAAGGATTATAAATACGACACTAAAATAATGCTAAGTGAATATGAAAAATTCTTTGAAAAACATAAAGTCGATGAAAAACCATTTTTTGCTAATTTAGGTGTTATAGAGATACACCGTCCTTTTGATATATGGAGTGACCCTGTTGATCCAAAAAAGGTTATAGTCCCTCCTTTTCTACCAGAATCTGATAAAGTTCGAAAAGACCTAAGCCTATTCTATGGAATTATCAACCCCGTAGACGAAACCATAGGAAAAATTGTTGAGATTTTGGAAGAGACAGGTTTAAGAGAGAATACCCTTTTTATTTTTACTACTGATCATGGCAGCCCTTTCCCGAGAGCTAAATGCACGCTTTATGATCCAGGTATAAAGACGCTTCTTATAATAAACTGTCCTAATAATGTTTTCTTTAGCGGTGGAAAGGTCTTTGAGCAAATGATAAGCAATATTGATCTTTTACCGACTTTATTAGATTTTATTGGAGCAAAAATTCCAGAAAACATTGAGGGGAAAAGCTTTCTACCCATTCTAAAGGATACTACACTCCCTTTTAGGAGCGAAATCTTTACAGAAAAAAACTTTCACAATATATATGATCCTATGAGGAGCGTCAGAACTAAAGAGTTCAAATATATTCGCAATTTTGAACCAAGCCAATATCTATATGAAATGCCGATAGATATTGAGAGGAGTCTCTCTGGTCAAGATCTAAAGGATAAAATAAAAATGAAAAGAACTGAAGAAGAATTTTATGATTTAAAGGAAGATCCCATCGAACTTAATAACCTCGCCTATAATCTTGCTTATAATGATGTTTTACTCAAATTAAGACAAACTCTGCGTAATTGGATGGAGAAAACTGACGATCCTTTGTTAAAAGGGAAAATTAAGGATGAAAGGCAAAAACCTCCAAGGAAGTATTAATATAACTGGAACTAGTAAAACTGCCAATTTTAATTACTAAATGATTATTTCTTTAATTAAAGTGATAATAAAAGACCTTCAAACAATTTTTTCCGATGTTTCTCTAAACAGAATTGATTCTTCAGAAGAAATTGAACAGTCACATTTTTATACGGAATTCCTCAGATCTTTTCCCAATCTTGGTGAAGTTTTTAATTTGGGATTAAGTAGAGATAATCAAGAATTTGAGAGAACCATCAAACATATTTTCAGATCCATCAAAATTTATCTAAAAATTTTGGGAAATACTTTTTCTTACAAAGGATTTTCAAATCAGACAACATCGAAATTAGCTAAGAAAATAGAAGATATACAGAAATATAGCAGCTTAATTATTCCTTTAATTTTGATATACCACGATATCGGAAAGTTTGTACGCAAGAGAGATCACCCTCAACAGAGTTTTATCTTAATATCCGAAAGAAAACTTCTTTCACCATTCAATTTATTAGAAAACGATAGCACATTAATCCAGAAAGTCATACAATATCATATACTTTTTGCAACTATTTATACAGGAGAATCTACGTATTATGGAACTTACTCTCTAATAAAAGATTCGGCGTTAGTCCAAATAATCTCCGATCCTCAATATTTAGACTTATTCGTTGATTTACTTGAAATTTTTACTTATATCGATATTTTGGGTTATTCTTATTCACAGATGTTTGATCATTATGTTATCTATTATGAAAGAATTAGTCACAAACTCAAAGACATATTCAGATTGTTACCTAATAAGGAAATAGCAATTCAAAAGGCACTTCAATATTCTAAAGATTCTATTGACTGGAGGATTGCTGGCGGTTTAAGAATTTTTCAATTCGTAGGAACAAAACCGTACCTTACAGAAGAATTTTATTACAATATAATTAAAGCTAGTTTAGAATCAATTCCATATAAAAAATTGAACTTTACAAGAAATGAATGGGAATTATTGAAAAAAAATGTATTAGGACAATCGTGCAAAATTCAAATTAAGTACGGTCTCGCCTTTCTAATGGTATTGGCATTTGGGTCATTTAGTCGGGCTTCATTTAATGAAGACGTAAAAATATCGCACAAATTAGTATTATTCTGGATGTTATTATGTAGAGAGACTATTAATCGCGCCACTAACGACGAATACGGACTATGGAATGTCTACATACTTGGAATCCATAATTGGTGGGCATTATCAACGGGCGATTTTGCGAAGATTGATGAGAACCTAATATCTTCTATAATTCAAGGAGCAGAATCCTTCTTTGACGAAGAATTAAGGGAATATACCTTAAATTTAGATTTGAGTGTAATTAATTCTCATTAATTTCAATCAAAAATGTTATCCTTTTCTGTTTCATGGTTATGTATCTAAAATCCATAAAAAATAATAGGAAATAACTTCAAAAAAAAAAAGAGAGTAAGATTATTTTTATTTATTCTGATTTCTTTTTCAATAATTCTTTGAACGGTAATGTAAGAAAATCTCCGACGATAAAAAGGATAAAAACTAACAATAAGAAAATCGTATCAAAACGTGCTCCATCAACTACTACATTAGGTAAAAAGACTGCAAATATCCAAATTAATTTATAAATGAACTGAAATAGAAGTATAGGCATGTATTTGATGGGATCACGCAATCCCAAAATTGATAATAATCCAAAGGTAGTCCATATAGCCGCTGCAACCCCATAAATATATAAATCTTGAGCTGGTTGTGAAAATAGAGCTATCATAAAACTTGGTGCAATAAGCATTATTAATCCAATACTTAATGCTATAAGAATAGTTATGATATACATTATTTTCAACTTTAATTTAAGATCAATATTATCTAACATGTAACTCTTTCACTTTTTTGTAATTTTTTTTATAATTGGATTATTATAATTTTGTTTTTTTTGCAATATAAACTTTTATACAAAATTGATAACAAAATTCTAGTTAAATAATATGTCAATATGCATTTAGATATTATAGACATATATCGAATCGATCGTAAAAGAAGCGTTTCACGAACTTAATTATGACAGAAAAATTGTATTGGAACCGACCTTATGACACTAGTTTTGAAGCAAAAATAATCGATATTGATAACGAGGGAATTATTTTAGATAAGACTCTTTTTTATCCTGAAGGAGGAAACCAAATTAGCGATAAAGGTGTAATTATTAGTAAGGGTAATACATTTAGTGTAGATCACGTGTCAAAGAGAGAAGAATTAATTGTACACCATGTCTCGGAACCTTTTGGTGAAAAGTTGAAAGTAGGTGATAAAGTTGTTGGTGAAATAGACTGGGAATATAGATATGGCATTATGCGAGCTCACTCTTCACAGCATGTTTTATCTGCAGTCTTTAAAAATCTTTTAGACATTGATACTATTCGGGCAAACATATCTTATGAAGATGTATCGATCCATATAAGTAGAAGCGTAAGTGAAAACGAGTTGAAAAACATTTTAATCCATTTTTTTACCATGTGTACCATACAAAATCTGCAATTTCGCAGTAAGGTAGTGCCTCAGAATGAAATTAAAGATTTAAACGTTCAAATAAGAGGTGGAATAACTACTGATACCGACCTTCGAATAATAGAAATAGAAGATTACGATATTAATTGCTGTGGAGGGACTCATCTTAGGAATTCATCAGAAATTGGGCCATTCTATTTTTATGAGATCAAAAAGGGAAGGGAATTTAAGTATTTTGTAGGAAATAAAGCCATTAAGTTGCTTTCTAAACAAAATATTGATTCCGTTAGGTTAGCTGGAGTATTAAATATATCTGTTAAAAACCTTGTTGATACTCTTAAGACTCAAGTTTTCAAACTTCGAGAAGAAAATGAAATCTTGATAGCAAAAGCTTTAGAACTGATTGCCATCTCTCCGACTACCACTTTAAGAGGAATTAAAATTGGTGTGGTAAATTTCGAAGTAGACTATAAGTTATTATCAAAAGCCTTTAAGAATTTTCCTCATGACTATCTTTTAATAATGAAATCCGACAATAACAAAGTGCACATTCTTTCTAATAATGAAGTTTTCAAAGCAAACGAAATCATTAATAAGTTAGTAAATAAGTTAGGGGGTAAAGGAGGCGGAAGTCCAAGATCAGCTCAAGCTACTTTAGATAATGAACCCGTCGAAATTATCTCAGAATTAAGTTTCTAACAATTTCATGGCTTTCTCAATGGTTAAATCCTTCAACTCTCGAGCTTTGGCATAATGGGCTCCACAAAACCATTCTGCATAGGGAGGATGTCCTACCATATCATTTTCTTCCATCAATTTATCCCATTTATCGTCAGAAGGTCTTTTTTTAAAATATATTAATCCTCCTTCATCGGGATAATCTAATCTTTTATCACATATACAACATACTGGGGGCTTCATTTTAATTATAACATTATTTAATTATTTTTAAACTTTCGAATAAATCTGAGAACTTCGAACCTTTTTTATAAAACACAGGTGGTTTGCCTAGAGGTGCATCTACAGAAACCCAACCTCCTTGATATTCATCACTACTCCACAAATGAATCCAATAATCTTTTGGTAAATAGATTTTCCACGTTACTTGATCTGGTTCAATTACAGGGGCAATAAGTAAATCAGGTCCAAGCATGTATTGATATTTTAAATCACGGAGCTTAGGGTCGTTTTCGTAATGTAAAAAACATCCTCTAAAGGGACTTATCCCGCTTTTTTGATATTCTTCAGAAAGATATAGTAAGTATGGTTTGAGGTGAACATGCACATCTACCATTTTGGCAAAGTGTTCAAGGGTTTCTTCGTCGTAATCAAATTGCAAATTATCGAACGGTTTAATACTTTCGTGAGTACGCATAACTGAAGTAAAAACACTAGCCTCTGTCCATCGCATAAACATTTCTTTGGTTCTAACATAGTTTTCGAGACTATGAAATCCACCGATATCATAATGGTAATATCCTATCGCGCAGATTCCGAGTGAGATACATGGCGGGATAACAGTTCCCAAACCATCACCCAAACTCCAATCTATGAGTTGATCCCCAGCCCAAACTAAAGTGGTGTATTTTGAAACGTTTGAATATCCTGCTCTTGTAAAAAATACAATTTCTCCCAAAGTATTCGTTTCTTTAAGAGCTTCATAATTAGCCTGAGCAAATACAACTGGAAACTTATTGTGAAAAGTCTCGGGATTTTCACCAGAATGTAAAATTGTATCGATTGGAAGATATTCTCCGTAATCTGCCATCCATCCCGACAACCCAATCTTTATCATTTTTTCTTTAACAATTTCTTTAAACCAATGAATAGTTTCTGGATTGCTGAGATCAAGCATAGATTTTTCTCCGCTATCAGTGATGATTTTGTATTGATTTCCGTCGATATCTTTAATGGTTAAACCTTTATTGAGGGCGTCTTGGTATTGTTCTTCCCCTTTAGCAAGCATGGAATTGTTGTAACCTAAATATTTTATACCCCTAGCATTTAAACTTTTTATGTAGTTCGGTAAATCAGGGTATAAATCCTCGTCGTATTCCCAGTTCCAAATTAACCTCTTCTGGGCACCTTGCATATGAATTCCTTGCCAGTCTTGACACCACACTGCAGCAATTTTAACTTTTTTTTCAAGACAAGTTTGTATTTTTTGTTCAACTACATCTTTGCCACCTTGAATTCCTAACCAAACTCCATCGTAGGCCCAATCGGGTAATACAGGTTGAATTCCCAACAACTTTGAAAGGTTGCTTACAGTTTCAAGAGTAGAATCGTATTTTCCAATTGTGATCTCTTCAGGTACGCTCCAAATATACAGTTCATGAAAATTATCATCCGTAAAATTAAACTTCGCATAACTAGTGCTATTCGAGTGAAAAAAATAGTTTTGAGACGAGACAAATGTAGGTTGTGGATGATAGGTCGTATACCAATCTCCAGTTATAGGTGGATCTCCACGCCCAACTCCTTGCTCCTCGACCCATAAGGGAACTTCTTTACCCCTAAAATTAACTTCTGAAAATTGTTCTCCACACCCATAAATCGCTTCATTTGGATCAGCTTGAATGGTCATCCAAAATCGATTAGTTTCTAGGTTTGGGCAATCAAAACGCATTTTGAGGTGATTTTTCTCCACAAAAAAGGTGACTTTTAATATTTCCTCATCAGAATTGAATTCCATAATTATTTTATTTTCATCTTTAGATAAAATAGTGAACTTCTTTAAAGGAATTTCAGTTATTTCTTTCTCCCTAATTTTGAATTGACCGTGCTGCTCTTTATAGCTTGCTTTACCTTTTCCTATTTTAAAACAAGGAGCATCTTGATTGTGTGTTAAAAACAAATAATCCTTAAAACTCAGATTAAAACCGTTATCTAACTGTTCAAAGTATAACATTATCTCTCTTAGTTTGCTATTTTATTATATTCCATCCTTGTAATTTAGCAAAAATCTCCAAAGGTTTTATAAATTCTCCATAAACGACTGATATGTGATGAGCTATACCATTCTGAATTATTTTGTCAAGAACATTCCTAATATTATCTTCAAACGTTACTTTAACATAAGTTCCCTTAAGATCTTTATCCATGGGAATACCTTTTCCTTTCTGCAAAAATATTCTATACTCTCCAGGGGCGTAATCAATTCGTAACAACGAGATTTCTCCAGACTTCATCACAAAGTCAGCAGTTACGCCTTTTCCTCCTGCAAAATAATTATCTAACGATCTATTACACTTCCCATCCCATAAGTTGCAAGCTGCAACACCGCAATGCCATAATAATCCGTAATTTTCCTTAAGATCTACTTGGGAAAAATCAGCCAAGAACGGCGTTTCACCACCTATAGCTTTATGGGCTAACATCGAGAGAGATCCTAACAAATCACCTTCGCAAGTTAAAATCCTTCCTTCTGATTGCAAAACTGACATTGCTGCACATGGCGAAATGCCAAAATCTCCCGCAAATTCTGGCCAACACCTGACAGCAAGAGTTCCTAATTGATATTTATCCATGAAGCCTTCAAATTTTTCTGTAAGTTCTGCAACCTTGGTAGTTTGTTGTTCTGTGATATCAGATACATCAAAAATAGATTTGATTTGTTGTACCCGTTTCTCTACCTTATCGGAACCGACTTCAAAGTTGTAAACTTCCTCTAACTCGAAATGATCAACGAGAACTCCTAACTGTTTGTATAAATCCAACTCGTCTACATCTAAGTTAAAAAATCCCTTGGCTCTATACCCAATTATTCCTATTCGATTTGTCGAAAAAGCTTTCACTATTCGAATTGCATTTAACCAATCTTTATCGATGTGGTCACCAATTACTACTTGGTAATTTTTTACGCCAGCTTTATACAAATTACTCGTGTTTAAATTAATTCCACAAATAGAATTTAGTCGAATTTTTCCACCGTCGTAGGGTAATTCTTCTAACCCCCACAATAAAATAGGTTTTTTGATAACCTTGTTCAATTCTAAAATTAAATGTCCTAATGCGAAAGTTCCACTAATACACACTAAAGCATCTATTTCTTTGGAAGCCATTCTATGAGCGGCGTTTTGAGCGTTGTCTATTTCGATAACCAAATCCTCTACGATTTCCCATTGAACATGTTCTATTTTTTTCAGATCTTCTTTAATTTTGCTGTAAATTTCAGCAGCTGCTTTATAATCAAAAGTTTTACGAGCTATACAAACTAAACCAACACGAATTTCTTGTTTCAATTTAAAAACCTCGCTCCTTTTTTAAAGCGTTCCTAGTTCTGTATCGTCCCAAGCATCTTGAAAGATTTTTAACCCTTTATCGGTGAATGGGTGTTCAAAACTATCTTTATACACTTGAAATCCTGCCGTAACAATATTCGCTCCAGCACGAGCAGCATCAACAATTTGCTTACCATTTCTTACAGCAGCTATTATCACTTCAGTGGTAAAATCGTAATTTCGATAAATTTGCATGATATCCGAGATTAAAAGTTCACAATCTACACCTGAGCCTTCTTGCCATCCAATAAAAGGGGAACAATATGCTGCTCCGATTCTTCCGACCTGTAAGGCTTGAGACGTTGTAAAAACTAAGGTAACATTAACTTTTATGCTTGCTTCTACTAACTCTTTAGTAGCAATTAACCCTTGCTCTGTACATGGGATTTTTATTACAAAATTAGATGATAATTTAGCAATGCCTTTTGCTGCAGTAATCATCTCTTTTGCATTATCTAAGTGTGGATCAACCTCAACTGAGATTGGGAAGTCGATATCTTTAAACTCTTCAGCAAATTCTTTTACCACATTATAGAAAGATTTACCTGATGTTTTTACATGCTTCGGATTGGATGTTACTCCATCAACGCCCCAATTCTTTAAGGCATATTTAATTTCGTCCATCTTTGCACTGTCTAAAAAATACTTCATAACTTTATTCTTCCTTGTTTTAATTTAGTGTTAAATTTATTTTTGAAAAGGCATTATTGATATTAAATTTATATTATAATGAAGTATAAGCGAATGATGTAATATGGATATTGAAAAATTTCTTAACGACATTCTAGGCGTAATTAATGGGCAAAGAGCGTGGGATTGGGT
>JAGXOB010000005.1:0-2142 GCA_019894735.1 Promethearchaeota archaeon
ATCCTTAACAATTTCAGCAGCGCATTTTTCAGGCTCATTGATATAAAGATGAATTAAAGACCTGATTTCTTCTTTTATTGATTCATCTACTATGTGGTGATCAAACCAACAAATTTGACATCCTTTTTTTTCTGCTTCTTTAAAATTAGAGAAAATCTCTTTAAACGAATCGTTAAATCCTATATCCGAAATAATTAAGTGCGATGGTATTGACCCTGTACTCAAAATAGATTTAATTTTTTCAACAAAATCTGTATAATCTGCGAAATAATAAATAAGCTCTTTATTACGGTCTTTAGAATTTAAATTAAAGTATCGCCGAATTATTGCTTGCGACCCTAATCCGTCAAGATCGTGTTCATGAGTTAGTGAAATTATCATTCTTATTTCATTACTCGCAGAAAATTAATTAAACGATAAGAGTAAATCTATTTTTAAAATTTCATTTTAAAATAAATCCAAATAAGGTCCTACTTTCTCCTTGCCACCGTTAGCGTTTACAAATTCAAGTATTTTCTTTGCTAATTCCTTTTTTTTCTCGAAATATATTTCCATATATTCCTCTCTGGTTTTACCGGGATATCTCATTTCTAATGCGGGATCCCTTCTTGAACACCCTCCTCGGCGCATGCAACAGTAAGAGATTGAACCAAAGCAAACAATATCGGAATCCCAATCGTTTTCTTTTGAAAATTCTTCCTTAATTTTCATAAAATCCTCTGGGCTCAAACCTATATCTTTTAAAGCATCGTCCCTCGTACATTTATAACCAAACGTAAGAGAATGCCCGGGTTTACAACAAAAAGTCAGTCCTCGGCAATCAGCGTCCATGCATATATGAATCGGAGCATTAGTCCATCCAGGTATATCGCGAAGTTTATCTGGATCTAGATCAACCATAATATAAACCTAAAGTTTATTGTTAAATTGTAAATGAAAATATATTAAAAGATATTAATTTTCTACTTTACAAGTCATAAAAAACGCCCTAAAGTAAATAAATTGAACTTATAAAATATAAGAGGGCCCGATGCGAGAATTGAACTCGCCTTTCCCCAGTAATAAGGAAATCCTTATACTTCTAGGGATTCACAGTCCCCAATACTAACCACTATACGAACCGGGCCATTTTTTTAAAACTAGCTAATTTAACTTAATATACGATATTAAAAAAATTTTCTTCTTTTTTTTAAGTAAATCAAACCAAATCAAATGTTATTAATCTGCATTAAGAAAGTCTCTAACTATTAAATTAATCATACCATTTTTGATTTTTTTAATTCTGTCTACACTCTTCATGATATCTAGCTTAATCTTTTTATAATCTGCTTTAACTTCGTGAACGTATTTTCCTCCAAGCACTTTCTCAACATTATTTTCAAAATTTTTTGTATTTACCATCGCATGGCAATTTCCACATAAGCAAACACATTCCTCTTCGATTATAAAATCATTGATTAATTCTCTAATATTCCACTTACGAGAAATATCACCCCATTTATGAACTTTAATATCTTTATCAGTATGGTGCATTTGTAAAGAGGGAAGTCGATTCTCTCCACATGAAATACACTCTCCATTAAAAACTTGTTCAACAACAGCTCTTTTTTTAATCCATCTCTTTACCTCAAATTTAAGTGAAGCAACCGTATAATTTATGTCATTTTCTTTATCAAACTTTTCAACTTTTAAATTTAAAATGTTATCAATTTTTTTACTTGAATAGATAAACAAATCTTTCTTCAAAATTAGATCTTTAAAATCATTAAAAATTTTAGCGTTCTTAGGTAAGTGACAATTTTTACAAATAGGTTTTACTTTTTGAGATTCCAGTGTATCTTTTATCAGATTATATTTTTTATGCATTATCTCATTCCAACTAGTAGTTTTAATCTTTGAATCTTCATGATGAAAATCAAAAGCAGGTAATCGCTTAAAATCAGTACTACAATTCGAATTTGAGCATTTTCCGCCATATTTGCCATTTTCCATTTCAACTAATAACTTGTATTCTTTCCGTAAACATCTTATTGATTCCTTCTCTGATTCAGTTCCTGATATCGCTCTTCTTTTAGCACGTTTAAGATTGAAATCATCAAAATTTTGCTCAAAATGATTGTAAACTCCAGAAATAGCTTCTTC
>JAGXOB010000005.1:2236-13815 GCA_019894735.1 Promethearchaeota archaeon
TTCTTCGATCTTCTTCATTTAATTTTTTTATATCCTCTACCAAATTAGTGAGCTCATGCAAATATTTTGAGAAACTACTTTCAATTTCATTCTTTACAATATTCTTAGTCAGTTTAATCCTTATACCATTCAATTCATGCTCTGTAATTTTACTGATCCAATTCGGGTTCGCTTTAATATTATTTAAATCTTCGATTATTGTATCTACAATTTTGGAATGTGAAAATCTTTGTTTCTCGTTTAATTTTTTGTAGATCTCTTCACAAATAATATTTCTGGCTTTTTTCGGAAAAGATCTAATTATTGAATTTTCGGCAATCTCTTTAGCTTTTATTCTCGAGTTGTCTGGTTCTTTAACTTTTTCAAAGGGGTTAAAATCGTTGTGTTCTTCAAAGATTTTATGGTTTTCTTCATTAGGAATAAAATTATTATATTCTTCAAATGGATCTTCAATATCTTTTAAAATTTGCCCGTCCCCATTTAAGCTATCCGATTTAATGACACTAATTTTGACTTTATTCTTTTTTTTATTTGGATTAAGAATTTCTTTATCATTGTTGTTGTCGCTACTATACTCACTCAACATATTTCACTTAAATCATATTATACTTCTTATTTAAGAAAGAATTGAAACTATAGTAATTAAGAAAAAATAGATAAAAACACTACTAATTCACCAGAAGCAAAAATCCATTACAAGTCATTATTCGAACTTTACAGGTTTCATTCTTTTCCTTTTGCTTAAACAACAGATAGAAGATAACTTAAAAATTTATTAATTGCATCTTCTAAATCTCCAGAATTATCAACTATAAAATCGGCATCAGGAACATCTTGATTTTGTCTAGCTCTTAGAATTCTCTCTTCTAATCTTGCTCCGCTTTCTCTTGCGCGTGCTTTTACTCTTTTGAGTGTAATTTCAAAAGGAACATCTATAAACACAACTAATATGTTTTGGTACATCCTACGCGCTTTTTTTATAATAGCCCTACTTACATTGACGAGGACAGGATGACCTTTATCCAACCAATCATCAATTTCTATCGGTACACCATAATCAAGACCATATATATGCCATTCTAACACAAATTCTCCTTGCAACGATAATTTTTTGAAGTCTTCTGGTTTAATAGCAATATAATCTTCAGTGTCTGAGTATGGTCTTGTTATATATCTTTGAGTAAGATAAAGACTTTTTAAGTCAGAAGGATATCTTTCTATTACTCCCCTCATTATTGAATCTTTACCAGATCCAGAGTTACCGACGACTAAAATTAATAATCCCGGAAATATTTTTTTATTTTTATTCAGCATTGTATAAGAAAGAGTCTTTAATTAGATTTGGATAAGTACTAGTAAGATCAACTTTACATAGATATTAAGTCTAGTTACAAAATTCAATTTACAAATTATTTTAAAAACATTTTTAAGAATAAATTGTGTTATCCAATATGTAAAAGCAATAATCACACGTACTAAAAATGTCCAAGAATAAAGAAAATCCCGAAATTTCAGAAATACCAGAGAGCTATCAGAGATATTTAGACATTATCTTTAACATTTCAAGGAAGAAAAAAGGAGGATGGGTAACAAATAAGGAGATAGCGGAACATCTTCAAGTTGAACCCGCCTCCGTATCTGGGATGCTTGAGAAATTAAAGAAAAAAAGACTAATAAAGTGGGAACCTCGGAAATCAATTAGGTTGACTGAAAAGGGAAAAAAATACGCGCTCCAATTGGAGGAGACGCATTCGCTACTCCGAACTTTTTTTAAAGATATTTTAAAAATTGATGATGAGGAAGTTGTTGAGAAGATTTCTTGCGAGATTGAACACCATATAACTCAAGAAGTAAAAGATTCTTTCCGCAACTTTATTTTAAAATATCACAAATAGATTTAATTATCATTAATGCTTTACTGATTTATTACAATTTTCAGATGAATTTGATATGTCCGAAGCATTAGTAGATAAAATAAAAATTGTTAATGAATATTTTAAAGGATTTACAAATTTCCTTGAACTCGAAGATTTTCGCGCTTTTCTATTGTTAACCTTAACGAGTCAAGTTCCAATGAATATTATGGCTCAACTTGGTTTAGGTGGTAATAAGGATGTCATGAATATACCTTATAGCCCTGATTACAAAATGTATTATCAAAAGATCAATATGATGTCCTCTAGCTCTCTAATAATATATACAAAGTCTGATCCTATCACATCCGAGTTTATTTTGGAAAAAAACGATGAAATTTTTAAAAATTTTTTGAGTTTAAACGAAATTGATCTTGCTTTTAGAGGAAAAGAAAAGTTTCTGTTTCCAAAAATTAGCGATTGCAGCATCTTGGAAGATTCAGAGCTTAGTATAAAGGTTGATGATTTGTTTCACAATTTAGAATCATTTATTTCCTATACTCAACCAAATGTATTATTTGTAATAGATGCAGAAGATGCATCAAAACCGGATTTAATATTCACTTTCAATTTAGCGCCCCAACTTCCGAAAAATTTAGATGAAAATGTGTTACAAATTGATGTGTACTTAGACAATGATAGAAAAACTAGAGATATTAACTATTTAAAGCGGGAAGCAGACTATAGTTTAACTTTCTTAAAAGACATCAAAGAAATTAGTAATGCTGAACTATATACATCCTCATTTTCATTAATTTTGCACATTAAATCTCTAAATAAACCCGTTTAAATGAGAAAAAATTTTTTTCTTTTATATTAACGCTTTAACATTAGGTATTCGTTAAAAGTTAAGTGATTAACACCATTAAGGGATTAATACTCTTAATTTATAAATCATCCGACGAAATATGATAATTAATCAAAAACTATGTAGTTCAAATTTTTATTAGTTGTAAATTAAGGGTTGAGAATGATGAAGATAATTACAATAAACTTGCCTGAGAAGTATTTAGAAGCAATTCAAACTTTAAACGATTTAGGATTATATCCTAGTCGAAGCGAGGCGATAAGATGTGCGTTGAGCCAGTTCTTGGATGACGAATTAAATATGTTCAATAGTTTAGAAGAAAATACTTTTAAAATGCTTATTAGGAGCAACAAAAACAATAGATCTTAACACATTTATTTTTCTTTTTTTTTTTTTCTAATCTACGTTAACTTCAACCTTACACTTGTTACATTTTTTTGCTCCTCGAAATAATTGATTTCCACAATTTGGACAGTGATATCTTTTCTCTTCTTCTTCTACAAATTTTTCTGTTCCTTGCTCTCGCCAAAAAGGTATTGCTCTAAGAATTACCTTTTTTCCTACTGGAATAGGAAAATTATCAACAAATTTACACGGAAAATCATCGCATTGATAACAGCCCTCAATGTTCTTTTCTTTACAACACTTTTTGACCGGACACGCCCTACAGACGGGAAATACGACTCCATCAGATAAACAACCGGTGCACGCAATGTCATCTACTTCTTTAGCAAAAGCGCGATATACTGGTAGCAATTTCTCTTTAAATTTCGTATTGTTACTTTGATGAGCAATATATATTGAGCACACACCACACCATAAACCACACGGGGCCAACAATTCTTTTTTTACTTCAACCATTTTTCTTTCACATTATTTTTCTTGATTATGATATAATGTTGTCTTTAATAAATTTAAAATATTAATTTTAAATAAAGATTTAATCTAATACACAACATACTACGAATAATAATTATAATTAGAATGCATTTTGACCCTACTATGAAAATCGCTCGATATTATAGCAATAATGATATTAGACTTGATGAGATTCCTAAACCAACAATAGGTTCAGGAGAATTATTGGTAAAAATCAAAAAATCAGGAATATGCGGTTCAGATGTCTTGGAATATTATAGATTTGCGAAAATGAAAAAGTTAGGGGTAGATAGTTTAATCCTTGGACACGAAATTGCAGGAGACATTGTAGAGATAGGCTCTGAAGTAAAGAAATTCAAAATAGGAGACCGCGTTTTTGTTTCTCATCATGTTCCATGTTTTAATTGTTATTATTGTAATCAGGGACACCACACAGCTTGCGATTTGCTCCACAGCACGAATTTCGATCCTGGAGGTTTTTCTGAATATGTAAGAATCCCTAAAATAAATATCGATAAAAAAGGAGTATTTGTGTTAGATAAATCTGTGTCTTACGAAGAAGGTGTATTTATAGAACCCTTTGGTTGCGTTTGCAGAGCGCAAAGATTAGCTAATGTTAGAAAAGGTTTAACTGTATTAATATTAGGTAGTGGTGTATCGGGAATCTTACATGCGCAGCTAGCAAAAATGAGAGGAGTAAAACAAGTCTTTGCCACAGATATTAGTAGCTTTAGGCTAGAAAAGATAAGTAAATTTGGGGCTGATAGAACTTTTCAAGCGAGTGAAGATATTCCCTCGAAACTTTTAGAATTTAACGATAATAGATTAGCTGACATCGTTATTGTATGTACGGGGGCTTTATCGGCAGCAAATCAAGCTTTAACTTGTGTGGCACCGGGAGGTACAGTGATATTTTTTGCAGTTCCGGGACCTGGAGCCAAATTAGAAGTTCCTATTAACGACTATTGGAGGAATGAAATAACAATCACGACCTCATACGGCGCTGCACCTGAAGATCTCCAAGAGTCATATGTGTGGATATTATCAAAAAGGATCAACGTTACAGATTTGATAACTCATCGATTTCCCCTAAGTAAGGCTGACGAAGCTTTCAAAGTTGTTTGTGAGGCATCAGAATCATTAAAGGTTATTATAGAACCTAATACAGCTGAATAATCAAAAAATTCTCTATTTCATGTATGTTTTTCTTAATTCTTTCTGGATTTTTCTTTAAAAATAAAAAAGAAATAAATTTTATAGGCCTAAGGGGCCATCTTGATAAATTTTAAAGGCCTCATCAACAGAAGCATTTTCATGAACAATAGCTCTCACTGCTTGGATCATTCCTATAGGTTTATCAGATTGGAATATGTTCCTCCCCATGTCTACACCTACGGCTCCAGCATTTATAGCATTCTTAGCCATATGTAACGCATCTATTTCTGGCGTTTTCTTACCTCCCGCAATAACGACGGGTACAGGGCAAATCCCAGTAACATTTTCGAAATTATCGCAATAGTAAGTCTTAACAAAAGTAGCTCCTAATTCCGCAGCCATTCTACTAGCCATTCCTAAGTATCTATCATCCCTAACCATCTCTCTTCCAACAGCAGTGACTGCTAAAGTTGGAATCCCGTATTCTTGCCCCCAATTAACAAGTTTGGATAAGTTCATTAAACTTTGTTTCTCAAACTCTCCACCAACAAAAATTGAGCATGTGATCGCTGATACATTTAATCGGATAGCTTCTTCGATGGTTACGTTAATTTCTTCATTTGAAAGGTCTTTTAACATGCTAGCGCCTGCTGATACTCTTAAAACAATTGGTATATCGAAATCAGCTGATACACAACTCCTCAACATCCCACGAGTAAGCATTATGGCATCCGCATATTGAAATAGAGGGTTTAAGTCTCCAAAACATTTTAGAGCCCCTGGAATGTTACCAAAATAGCCATGATCCACTGCTAACATAACACAGTGTCCCGATTTAGGCTTAATAATTCTTGCCAATCGGTTTTGCATTCCCCAATCCATTTTTAATTCACTTTAGTTTATTTTCGTAAATAAATTTGTTTTGATTAAGTATGAAAAATATAAATTCATATTCTTTTTTGTATTTTTCCATAGAAAAATAATATCTTAAAAGAAATAGTCTATAATAAAGAGAGTTTAATTAATTCTTTATCTTAGCGCTTAGTTCAGGTGAAAATCTTTGTTTAATAAATTCCTTTATTATTGAAACGCGTTTTTTGTTAATTGTAGACACTATCAACTTTGATTTTAACTGTTTCATTAAATCCTTTTCACTAATACTATTACTGTTCTCTAAAAGCGTTTTAGTGAACTCAACATCTTTTATAAATTGAAGTATATATTGAGTTAAATACTTTAATTGCTCGCTTTTATCTTTCCTTCCTAACGCGTTATCTAATATTGATTTTTCGAAATCACATGTTGTTTCCCATGGTTTTTGTATGACTTGTTTGCGATTATTGATTAAAAACGCGTTAGTATTATTATTCATGAAGGCTGTGTAAAAATACTCTTCATTTGTGAATACATACGTGTCGAATTCCACATCTTTTATAGCGTTATCATTTCGATACTGAAGAGGTATTAATTTATCAAACATTTCGTCTAACTGGTTAATATTAATCTTAAATTCTTCACTTCTTACAACAAAAGAAGGATAATCAAATAATTTAGCGTGTATTAAACCAGCTACGCAATTGAAGCCAAATGCATCAATTAATTCATCTAAAGTTAAATTTATTATTTCTTTTGACAAGTTTCCGTCTTGATATGACGATACAGAAGTGTCTATTACATCGTATCCAACGATTTGTCCTTTAGTAGAAATAAAAACTATAAAATTGTGATCCTTACATACCGCTCCTGGTGGTACTTTAATCTTTACCGTACCAAATTTTTTATCAAAAAACAAGGATTCTGGAACATTAATTTGTTTTTCAGCTCCACATCTTGGACATGCGACGCTAAATCCTCTTAAACTACTACTCATTCATACCTCAACCACAATTTTTCTTTTCTCATGTGTTTTAAACTTGTGAATATTAAAATTTATATCCATGTGATATATTCATATTTTTCTCGACAGAAATAGTAAAAAAGTTTTCATTAAAAAACTTAAACATTTGTAAACAAAATTATAAAACAATTTTTAACTTATTGAATCAATAGAAAATAAAGATATAAAACTTTTAAAGTAGAACTAATAAATTAAGAGCAAAGAAGTGAATCTTATGGAAAGCAATATTGACGAGAAAGATTCAAATTATATGTATGAAATAATCCAAACTATCATTGATGATTGTGGTCCAAGAATGCCATGTAGTCCTCAAGAGGCTCAATCTGCTGAAATCATCAAAAAAGAATTAGAACAAGTATGTGATGAGGTTGATATAGAACCTTTTTCTTGTAATCCTCGTGCCTTCTTAGGATATCTTAGAGTTGATATTATTTTAGTTTTCTTATCGTTTATATCGTTTTTCCTTATTCCACTCAATTTATTCAATTATTGGGGTTATCTAATGTCCTTTTTATCTTTTAGTTTCAATTTAATTGCCTTTTTGATTTTATGGAATGAATTTTTTAATTATCGAGAATTTATTGATCCGTTATTTAAATCTAGAAATTCCCAAAATGTTATTGGGAAAATTTACCCTAGAGGTGATACCAAAAAAATCCTGATTTTTTCGGGTCATCACGATAGCGCATTACAATTTAATTTATTAACGCATTTAAAAATAGGCTATCCGATAGTGATTCTCTTAGGTTTAGCAGTAATAATTTTATGGTTGTTAACGTCAATTATCGTTATTTTATTAGTTCTAATTAACTTATTTGTCTTTGAATTATTCTTCTTTTACGCTCTAATTCTATTTTTAATAAGTATCCCAGCGTTTATTGGATTATTTTTTTTCGTTTCTTCTGGAGAGAAGGCAAATAAAGTACCTGGAGCGGTTGACAATTTAAGTGCAGTAGCAATTGTACTAGCCATTGGTAAAATCCTCAATAAAAATAAAGAAATCGTACCTAACAATACAGAAATTAGATTAATTTCTTTTGGTTGCGAAGAGGCAGGTTTGAGGGGTGCATTTAGATATGTAGAAAAGCATCTTGATGAATTAAAAAGATTAGATGCAGAATGCATCAACATGGATGCGATCCAGAGTAAAGATAATATATCAATTATTGATTTTGAACCCTCAACAAGAACTAAGCATTCTGAGAATGTTGTCGAAAAAATTTTTAACGCAGCAAAATCTTCCCAGATCGAAGTGAAAGCTTCTGCTTTAGGCGGTTCTAGTACTTTTGAGAAAATTTTTGGTCAAGTTACTGGAGGTACTGATGCTACTGCCTTTTCAAAAGCAGGAATTAAAGCAGCAAATATATCCTCTATGGATCTGAATAAAATGCTTAAATTTTATCACCAACCAACAGATACATTAGATAAAATTGAAAAAGGATCCCTTGAACGCGTTTTAAAGATTTGTCTTGCCTACATCAAAAACGGAACGTAGGATTGATGTAGTATATGCTCAAGGATAACTATTTTAAGATTAATTTATGTTGGTTCTTTTTTAACAACTAGCTTAACTAATAAAACTCCTAAGACTGTAGGGATTATTCCAACGCCAATAATTGCAAATAATACTTGATCAACCAAATTATCGAATATCACATAAGTAAAT
This sequence comes from Promethearchaeota archaeon, assembly GCA_019894735.1. Next base: position 10,555 of record JAGXOB010000005.1, read on the forward strand.
AATTGTCCTAAACTATTTATTAAATAATGTAAGATAATTGAGGGGATTAAACTCTTCGTTTTGATGAAAAGATACCCAAAGAGAAAACCTATTATTGCCGCGTAAATTACTTGAATCCCTGTTTGTATGAAACTACTTCCTGATATAAGGTTAAAGAAATGGAATAACCCAAATAATATGGCTACGACAATTAATACCGTTGTTCGAGAATATTTTCTTAAATTTAAAGTAGAAATTACCCCTCTAAAAGAAACTTCCTCCCAGATTCCCGGAATTAGCATCAATATAAAAAGAAACCAGCCGTAACCCGAAATACCCGGATTTCCAAATATTACATCCAAATCGAAAATAAAATTCCCAAAAATGCTGCCAATAATAGATGTACTAATGAAATATATTATTGAGCAACCAAGTCCAAGAAAGATATTGCGTACGATTTTTCTATCAGGTTTTAAACCGATAGTTTTAATATATTCCTTTAGAGATTCTTTTCCATTTGGAAGACCTAAGGATCTTCGAACAAAAAATGCCCAAAGCAATGCCATTACACCAAAAGTTGCGAAGAATTCAATAAAAAGCAATGCAAGAGGTGGGATATCTTCAATAAAAAAGAAAGGGAATACTATAAATCCGGGTAACATTAAAAAACCAGCATATAATGCTAATAAATTTACAGTCCCAAATAATGGATGTTTTCTGAAGATTTCTCTAATACTTATAGTTTGTTTCTTTCCCAGTACTTTTGGGAACATGCTATTGAAAGATAGTAATAACACTCCTAAAGCGAGTATTCCTCCGAGAAAAGATGCTAAATACATGGCAACTGGACCTAAAAATGCAAATAAAATCGCACTCATTATGATGAAAGCGAAGTAAACTAAATGTACAGCTATGATCATAATGATCCATTTTGTTATTTTTTTCTCCGTGTTAAATTCTTCTACGACAAATTTATACTTCATCCTGCCGAAAAACCGCACCTTCATTTGGAACATAGATATTAGTAGCGTTAATATAATGGGATAGAAGGAAACGAAAGTCAACAAATAGCTTAAAAATTCTGGATTTCCAGTGAATATTATAAGAGGTAAGAAAAAAGATATTGTTTGGATTGAACCTAATAATATTAATTTCGCTTTCGCCTGGTCGCGAGTACGGATTGGTAAAGACGAGAGAATAGACGCTCCCGTGTCTTCCATATTTAAGAATCCTGATGTTATCATCATCGAAATCATAGGTTGGTACATCGTTATTATCATCCAAATAAAAAAGTAATCGTCTAAAAATGAATCTCCAAGACCAATTGGAGTAATTAAGAGAGGAACTATAATCATTAAGGGAAGAATTAAAGGAGTAATTATGAACATAAATGTTTGGATATCTCTTGTAGCACTTGATAAATCTTTTCGAATGTAAGCTTTTATAGGAGTTCTTGGTTCAATAAAGACCTCAGCTGGTTTTTCAAGAGTATCCTTTTGTGATTTTGCTTGTTTTATTTCAATAGAAGCTGAGGAAGTAACCGTTCGCATCGCCTTTAGAGCTTTCTTGTAGGTGAATAGTGTTAACAATGCAAAAAGAACCATCCCTATAATGACTGGTAACCATAATGAGAAAGAAAAACTCGTTGGTTCGATAACCATTGCTATTAAGTATCCCGGAGCAAATGGGAATGGTATTAAGCTTATAAAGATATTAACAAAAAAAGGGACTTCCGAGGAGGTTAATATTGCAAAAAAATCTCCTGCAGAAAGCATTATCCATTGAATAAGAAATGAGGCAGAAAATATTACTATTACATAACTCAGCATAGTAAATATACGAATTAAAGTTGCTTTTCTAGAACCTGCATCACTTACTTTTAAAACGCGGCTAATTCTTCCTGCTATTAAAACGAGTATACTAAAAGAGAATATTACATTAATTATTGAAATTAATGCAGTAACCAGAGTTAAAATTATATTTTGAGACATTATAAACATTGATACAGGAAAAGCAAGAATCATGATAATAAGTCCTATATCCATGTTGTGAAACACTGTCATAAAACCTAATTTCCTTAATTTATCCTTAGAAATAGGTAAAGTTTCGTACCATCTAAAAGTCTCTCCTGACATCATGGCACTAATAGCAAACATTCCGAGCATTGTAAGATATATTAATTGCATAATAAAATAGGCTCCAAAGATAATACTTCCCGGAATTAAGACCGATTCTGGAGTGATTGTCGGACTACTAAAAGCCGATGTTACTTCGGCGTACGCACTTATTGGTAAACCAACAATAAAAAGAAGCATTACAGCAAATACTATTTTCATAGCAATCGCTTGTTGTTTTATGGAACCTTTATTTTTTTTAAGCTTTTCAAGTAATTTTGCTTGGTTTGATCCAGAAGATAGAACTAGCGATTCCAAAACGATTTCGAAATTCGTATACTTCGCAAGTTTATAAAGGCCTAAATCTTTTTTAGACATAATTTAATAGTCCTTAGTTTCTCTCGTTAAAAGATTTTCTCAGCTTCTTTACTATTTCGTTTACGCTAACATCTTGCTCAGTTAGTCGTAAGAAAACATCCTCCAGATTAGCTCCTAATGTATTTGCTTGCTGACGAAGTTCATCCATGGTTCCGATACCAACTATTTTTCCCTTATTCATGATTGCAATACGGTCACATAAATCTTCTGCTATTTCCATGATATGGGTTGAAAAGAGCACAGCACCACCGTTTTCGATATGGATCTCTATAATCTCTTTGACTACTTTCACTGATTTTGCGTCAAGCCCGGATAAAGGTTCGTCCATAATAAGTAAGTCTGGATCGTGGAGAATAGCTGAAATTATTTGGATTTTCTGTTTATTACCATGGGACAAAGTAGCTACTAATTGTTCGTAATATTCTAAAGCTCCTAAGCTCTCCAAGTAGTCTTGAGCTCGTTTTGTGGCTTCATCTCCGTCTAAACCACGAATAGAAGCTATAAAATTAAACAAGTCTTTAGGTGTAAGAGATTTGAAGATCAACGGTTCTTCAGAAACGTAACCTACGCGACTTTTAATTTGAACTTCTTCCGTTTCGGGATTTAAACCCATTACTGTAATATCACCTTGATTCGGTTCTAGTAAACCTAATAATAACTTAATGGTAGTAGTTTTACCAGCACCGTTAGGACCTAATAAGCCAAATACTTCCCCTTTTTTAACTTCAAATGAAATATCATCTACTGCCTTAATATCCCCAAAAAATTTCTTTAATTCTTTTACAGAAAT
>JAGXOB010000005.1:13825-35738 GCA_019894735.1 Promethearchaeota archaeon
TATTAAAGTTTTTTAAAATTTTTATCGTTTATTATTTATAACCTCTTTATTATAATCTTTCCAAAAAACCAATTTTGTTAAGCCAATACTCAAAATTGTAGGAATAACGCCTAAAAATAAGATGAAGAATACACCCATGAGAAATAAGTTATCAAAGTTAACATTTAGAAAAGCAAGTCCTACCGTATCAAGTAAATAATGATAAATGATACTTGGAAGTAGACTTTTAGTTTTTAGATACATATATCCCATGGAGAAACCAATCAGGGTGGTATATATAACCTGAAACAACGTTAAAATATGAGGTCCACCCGATAATAATACTCCAATAATGTTAAATGCGTGAGCTAATCCAAATATTACCCCACTTATTAGAATCGTAAATATATTTTTGTATTTTTTTGAAAGCAGAGGTATAACAACGCCTCGAAATGCAACTTCTTCCCATAATCCCGGTCTAATCATAAAAATCCAAACGAACCAACCAAGTAACGGAATTCCCCCAAGAATCCTCGGGTTTTCAAATAAGAAATCAGGAGGAAAATAAGACAAACCTAAAAGGTTAGCACCAATAAACAGAGTTAAACAAAGAATAAAAGAAGAGCCAAATCCAACGAGGAGGTTTCGTCCCAAAGGTCTAAACCTTGTTAAACCGATTGTTTTCGTATAACCTAAAATCGTTTCATCTTTACGTGGTAATTTCATCCCTCTTGGAACGATTAGGAGTAATAAAAGCATTAAAAAACCCTCCAGATAAAAAAATTCGAAGAATAAAATTCCTATAAATTCTAACTCCAATATTAGGGGGAGAAAAATAACCTCAATAAAAGTTGCGATCCACGGAAATAAGGCAAATAAAAGCAATATTACAATTCCCCCTAGTATCGGTTTATTTCTTAGTAATCCTCTTGTTTCATAGGTTGATAATTTTTCAACTTTGGGGAACATTTTTGTAAAAGTGTAAATAACTACAGACAATCCAATTAATCCTAAGAAAAACAAAATGATAGTAGCGGGGATAAACCCTAAACTTAGGAAAAATGTAAATCCGAGTATTAAAATAAAAATACAAATGCCAATGTCCGCTCCGACTATAGAAATCCATTTCACCACTTTATTTCTGGTATTAACTTCTTCAAGAACGTACTTGTATTTCATTGTTCCAAATAATCTTACTTTCATTTGAAATACAAACAAAAGAAGAGCCCATGTAAGTGGTAAACTTCCTAATATTAAAATTAAAACGTTTATCGATTGGGTTAAAAATGTTAGAACTATGCCCATAATACTTAATGAGATTCCTTGAATAATTGACATTAGTATTATTTTTCCTTTCGCTTGATCCCGTGGCAAAAGCGGTAACGAAGCTAGAGTAGACGAACCTGATTCTTCAAGGTTTAGTAGTCCTCCTACAAGCATAAGCGGAATGAATTGACTAGCCATCATAATTATCGCCCATAAAATCACAATGCTAAAAGCAGAAGATACCTCTTCAGTTATAACTCCTTGCATCGATAATATCATAATTATAGGGTAAACGAGAGGCATAAGAACAAATATCAATGATTGATAATCGCGAGTTGAGGAAATTAAATCTTTACGGATATACGATTTAACTGGTGATGTAGACTTCACTTCAATTACAACTGGTTCCAAATTTTTCTTAGATTTTTTTTTAGATTCCTTCTTAACCTTATAAGCGTCAATCTCAAAAGTAGCTACGCTAGATAAAGATTTAATGGCAACTTTATAAGTGAGATAAGTAATTCCTGCTAAGAGTGCCATCCCTACTAAACTTGAACTCAATAAATTTAGCGGAACTGGACCATTTATCATACTTAAACTTATAAAATAACCTGGAGCAAATGGTAATGGAATAAAACTCAAAACCATATTTAAGAAACTTGATGGTGGGTTTAATAAAAAGTCTTCTACAAGAAATGCCATATAATTATACCCAGCATTGAATATAAAGCTTGTACCGAAGGCTATAAGGAAAAATCCAATCAATGAGACTATTCTTAAGATGTTAGCTTTACCTGAGTTTCGGTTTGATTCTGAAAAAATGCGAGAGAACCTCTCTGCAACAATTATCAAAAGGCTTATCGCTAGAATCGTTATAAAGAAAGAGGATACAAGACATGCCAAAAATGTAAAGATATTCAAAGTAATAATAAGTAAAATAATTGGAAACGAGAATGTCATTACAATTATCGGAATACTAAGATTACGAAATAAGGTCATAAATCCTAATCTCTTTAAATCATTTCGAGATACCGGTAAAGTCTGTAACCATTTAAAGGATGAACCTGACATTAGACTGCTAGTTGTAAATAATCCGAATAAGAAGATATAGAGAATAGATACAGTCATATTAATCCAGAGAAAAAAACTTAAGAGGAAAATTTCTCCTTCTATAGGGTAAGATGGAGTAATTTGGTCTTTTATTACAAAATATAACATGATGGATAGTAAAGGCATCAGCGTCATCACTAAACTAGAAGCAAATTTTAACGCCAACGCTTGATTTTTTATATACTTATTATTTTTCTGGCATTTTTCAAGTACCTTAGCTTGATGAGCTCCTGCAGAGGCAAATTGAGAGTCCATTATCATTTCAAAATTCGTAAATTTAGAAAGTGCAAAAGCATTTAATCCTTTTTTCTCTTTCATTTTAAATTACCTCCTCAATTTTCTTTTTATAAGAATTTCTTAACTTCTTTACAATATCTTCTACTGAAGAATCTTGTTCAGTTAGTTTAAGAAAAACATCTTCAAGTTTTGCTCCCAATTTATCGGCCTGTTGCCTAAGTTCATCAATAGTTCCAATTCCTACTAGTTCGCCTCGATTTATTATAGCTATACGATCACATAAATCTTCTGCGAGTTCCATTATATGGGTGGAAAAAAGTACTGCACCCCCTCTTTCAATATGCATGTCTAAGATTTCTTTTACCACCCTAACTGATTTTGCATCAAGTCCCGAGACTGGTTCGTCTAAAATCAAAAGGTCAGGTTCATGAAGAATCGAAGCAACGATTTGCATTTTTTGCTTGTTTCCATGCGATAATGTAGCAATTAACTGTTCATAATGCTCTATCGCACCTAAACTTTCTAAATACTCTCGCACTCGCTCTGTAGCTTCCTTTGGCTCTAATCTTCGAATAGACGCGATAAAATTGAACAAATCCTTTGGTGTCAGGGATTTAAATATTAGTGGCTCTTCTGAAACGTACCCTACATTCTTTTTCATTTGAACTTCTTCGCGTTCGGGATTTAACCCGAAAATGCTAATGTCCCCTCCTAAAGGCTCTAGCAATCCTAATAAAAGTTTAATCGTTGTGGTTTTTCCCGCTCCATTTGGACCTAATAGTCCAAAAATCTCTCCTTTACGAACCTCAAAGGAAATGCCATTGACGGCTTTAACTTCACCGAAGTACTTCTTTAAATCTTTCACAGAGATTATATTATTATCAATCAATCTGATTCTTCTTTTATAATTTAAATTGCTAATTTTACAAGAATTTCAACAAATTTCTCAAGTTTAAATATATTTTTTTATATTTATTACTATAGTACATCGATATATAAATGTTATGAAACCTTCTTTCGCTTTATAAATTGACATTTGAGCTATTTTTAACAGAAAATATATTAATATAGGTTGTTATATTTTATAGCAATCCGAATATATATTCAAATAAAATAGATGTTCAGTCTTTTTATTTATTGAAAATCGATCTATTTTGTTTCATTCAATCCCTTTTTTGTTTAACAATTATTACAACTGACAGTATGACTACTACGGAACCAATTAGATGAAAGATTGTGAAGAGCTCTCCCAATAAAAACGTAGCAAAAATGGCAGTAACAATTGGAGTGAGAGATAAAACAACTGTTGCGTTCGAGACATCTAAATAAGACAATGTTTTGTACCAACAGAATAATCCTAAACCATATACAGTTCCCATTATTACAAAAAAGAATTGATTGAATGGATTAAAAATAACACTTAAATCAACCGGAGAAAAACTAAAGAAAGTAATAATTAATATAACACCACTCATCGTATTCCGGATGAAAACCATTTGAGTTGGAGTAAAATCACCCCGATTAAATAACGGTTTCGTCATAGTGTGCCCAAACATCCATAAAGCTGTAATCATTAAAACGAGTAATACTCCTATTAAAATTTCATTGTTAAAGCTAAGGAAATTTAACGAACCTCGAGTTATTGCTATCACCAAACCAAAAAATAATACGATTGAAAAAATGATTTGTATTTTTGAAATTTTTTCTTTTAATAACAAATAACCATATAATAATCCAAAAAAAACTGAAGTTTTTTGAGTTAGTGATCCATTTATAGCCCCTGCTAATCGGTATCCTACAAAAAATATAAGTTGGTTAACGCTAAAGATTATTCCGATAAAAAATAATAGCCAAAAATTTTTTTTCATACTCAGAAAAATTGAATTTTTCGGATTTACATCCGGAGTTTCACCTTCTCTCCTCTTTTTCATTTGCATCTCCAAAACCATGAGAGGGAGAAATATTACCGCTTCGATTAGGCATGTCATAGCTGCAAAAAGGTGAGAATCGATTGATTTAGCCGAGTTTGCTATAATTGGTTGAAATCCGACAAGCAAAGTTCCTAAAACTCCAAAAATTAAACCTTTTTTTAAATTATTAACCAAGATATCTAAGAAAAACAATAAAAAATTAAATACTTTTACAATAGAAAAGAGCAGTAGAGCTCTGCCCCTATCATAAGGAAAAACATTAATATTGATTCACTCCTTAAATTATTGATTATGAAAAGTTTCGAACGGATATGGACGGCGTTAAATCTTGAAGAACCAGATAGAATTCCAACACATACTATAAATATCGATGGAAATGTCGCTGATAAAATTCTGGGTCGTCCGAAACGAAATGCTTTTGATATATTTGATGAATTGGAAAAGAAATATCCAGATGATTGGGTTGATAAAATTAACGATATCCTTCTCGATATTGAAATTTCAACCTTTTCAAAAGCAGTAAGAGCAGGATACGATTTGGGATTTGATGGAGTGGGAGTACAATACATACCCTTTATCCTTGAAAGTCTAACGGAAATGACAGATGTATTTGGAAAGAGACATAAAGTTAGAAATATTGATGGCAATCCTTATCCAGATTATTATGGAGGATATATTAAGAATCGAGAAGATTGGGAAGCGTATCCTAAACCTGATATGAAAGAAGAATATAATAAAGCAAAAAAATTTTACAAAGGTGTTTTGAGAAAATGCCGAGATATAAAAGATGATATCTGTATTTTCGCTCAGAATGCTTTAACATCGGTATTTCCTCCTGTTTGGCAGGGTATGGGGATGCATAATTTCGCACGGGCTCTTAAAAACGATCCAAAACTTATCGAAGAACGGTTTCGCTTTAGTACAGACTACACTCTAACAGTATTTAAAGCCTATTCTGATTGTGGTGCTAAAATCTTTCTGGAAGGCGGAGATATAGCTCACTCAGGGGGACCAATGATTAATCCGAAATACTTTGATGAGTACCTGCTTCCACGTTTCAAAGAGGTTTCAGAAACAATTCACGATTGGGGTGGGAAATATATGTTGCATACAGATGGTGATATCACTACTCTTTTAAACTTCATTGTTGAGTCTGGATTTGATGGTTTGCAATGCTTGGAACCACCCCTTGTAGATTTGTACGATGTAAAGAAAAAAGTTGGAGATAAATTATGCCTTTCAGGAAATATTGATACAAGGCATATCCTCGTAAAAAGCTCTAAAGAGGAGGTAATTGAAGCAGTAAAACACGCTATTAAAGCTTTAGGGCCTCATGGAGGGGCTATGATATCGCCTGCTAATTTCCATCCACAAATGTCAGTTGAGCATTTAAGGTGGATGATTGAAGCAGCGAATAAATTTGGTAATTACCCCTTATCTGAGAGTATTTAAATATTAATTTTTTAAACCTATAGCAGATTTATAAGAGATCAATTCGTTATAATCCTATGACGGAATCACAAGATAGTATAGAACAATTTTTAATTCCTTATGCGACCGATCGCTTAACTCAGAAATCAGCAAAACAAGTCAAAAGTATCCTTATACGAACTGTGCACAAAGAATTTCTAGACTATTACACTTGGATGATCAAAGCTTTTGCGAGATGTGTTTTCGATGTAGAAAGAGCAATATACCTTAGAGATGTTGTTACTATAATTATAGCTGAAGCTAATCTCGCAACGGACGCACCTCCATTCAGGGTACAGCTAGCTAATAATTTCTTTGACACTTTTGATGCTTTGGATTTTAAGGTATTTTTAGAGAGCGAAGTACACCGATGGTTAGTATACTTACAAGAAAATAGTAAATTACCCGGTAAATATAACAGATTTACTGGAAAATATGAAAAAAATTAAACTATAAAAATTATTTAAATTGGTGTTCAAATTTTGATGGATTTTGGCATTATGTTCGCCCTAATGTTTACAATAGCAGCAGTAATAATTGTCATCGTTTTTGTTGTTATTGTCTATTTTATATTTAAAGTATTTAGGGGCAACTCTAAACGAAGCGAAAGAATGAGTCCCGCTAAACCATACCCTGAAACGGTCTTCAAAAAAGAAGAAATTTCGAAATTTTGTAAATATTGTGGAGCTAAATTTACAGAAGAATTAGTTATTTGTCCTGAATGTGGAGAACAACTGGATTAATTAATCAACTTTTTTTATTTCTTTTACTCCCTTTTTTTCCTTTACGATCATGTAAATAGATACAATTACAATCGTTATACCTATGAGGTGGAAATATGTGATTTCATCCCCAAGAATCATCCAAGAAAAAAAGGCTGAGGTGATTGGTGTTAAAGACATAATGACACCGGCTTTTCCAATAGATATATAAGACAGTGTTCTATACCAAAACCACAATGACAACCCCCAATCGCAGCCCATGACAAAAGGATATATAAGATATTCTGGCTTAAATATCATTATCAAATCTTCTATAGGAAAAAAAAGGAAGTGTGTAGACAACAAGATTATCCCGCTTAGTACATTTCGAATAAAAACTACTTGAATAGGACTAATCTCGTTTCTATCAAAACCAGATTTTGTAAACGTATGAGCAATAGTAAAGATAATAACAGCTAATAATATTATTAGGACTCCGAGGTTAAATTCTAGTAAATCAAAAAATCCTTGAGTTATTGCGATAAATAATCCTAGAAATAAAATTATACAGAAAAAAATCTGCATTTTTGAAATTCGTTTTTCATTTAAAAACACATAGCCCGATAATAGGGCAAAAATAACTTCCCCTTTTAACGCTAGTGAACTATTGACTGCTCCAGCGAGATCATAACCTATTATTAATAATACCGGAACAATAGAAAAAACAATTCCAATTCCAACAAATAATCTAATATTCCTCAATTGCTTCCAACCACTCAACAGAGAAATTATTCTGTCATTTGATTCTTTTCTTACTTTAGATTTTAACTTAAATCTTTCGATTAAGAATATAGGGAAGAAAATAATGGCCATGAACATTACGGTAATAGTAGAAAAGGTAAAAGCGTCGATTACGGGCGGTCTTGCGAGTGAAATAACTGGTTGTAATCCTATTAAAAATACGCATATAATTCCGTTAATTATACCTTTCCTAAAGTTGTAATTCTCCATTTTTAATCAATAAAATAGTAATCTTCAATAAATCCCTAATTTAAGGAATGATTAATAAAAGTTAAGGGGGAATTAAATATGTAAGTAAATAGTAGTATAAAGATAAATTAGGTTTAAAGAAGGTTTTACTTGCTTATTGGGATAAATAAAAATTGATTAGTTGAAAAAATATATAGATTCTTTACTATTATTTAGAATAAGTTCCAAACTTAGGAAAGCTTTTTAATTGATCTGAATTAAAGACGGGTCCATCTTTGCAAACAGTAATATTATTATTTTTTCCTATGCAACAAGAGCCGCATAATCCTAATCCACATTTCATTTTTCTTTCTAGACTAGCTTGAATTTCGATATTGTTTGCATCCGCTAATTCAAGAACTTTTTTCATCATAGCTTCGGGTCCACATGTAACAATCAAATCGAAGTTTTCTTTATTAATTAATTCTTTAACAGGATCAGTTACAACACATTTTTTCCCTATAGATCCATCCTCTGTAGTGCACATTGTATTTGGAATCAATCCCAATAATCTTTCTGCGAATATCAACGAATCTTCGTCTTTAGCTCCAATTGCTACTTGCACATTTGCCTTATTTTGTTTTAAAATTTCTAATAAGGTTGTTAAAGCTGCGATTCCCATTCCTCCTCCTACTACAAGGATATTTTTAGAGTTTTCGTAATTAAACGAATTCCCAAAAGGTCCTCGAATTCCAATTGAACCTCCTACGCTCAATTCAAATAATTTGGATGTTCCCTCTCCGATTTTTTTAACGGTTATTTCAATAAGGTCTTCATGTATACTCGAGATGGACATTGGTAGGAAGTCAATATCGGGTAGCCATAATATGACAAACATTCCTGGTTTGTAGGCATCCGCAATCCTCGAGTTTCTAATAACAAAACTTCTAATTTCCGAGGAATGTTCTGTTATAGATTGTATCTTCACTATATCAGTTTTATTTCTAGTTAGGTCTAATATCAGCTTCTTCATATTGTGCTCTAATGGTTCTGCTTCAAGGAATTTCTGATCAACAGCTAAGTCAAAAACTTCTTTCCCTCTTTCTGTTCTCACAATTAATGTGTTCCATCCCTCTTTACTACCAAACTTTCCGATTGATAGGTCTGCAAGTGATGATGTGTAATCCGAACATGAAAAGCATGCTTTTCTAATCGCTTTTTCGTACAAGTAATTTAGGGGGATTTCTTTCACAGTCGAGTTGCAGATAATTTTCATGTTAAAGTTATCTTTATCGGTATCTATTTTATCTATCTCGCTCGGTTTAATCCCGAATTCATTAAAAACCATTTCTAATAATTGATTATAATAAGTTCCAAAACAAAAGGTCCCAATAGCTAATGATACTAGATCATATGCTTCATAGTCAAATGCAGGGTGGTTTTGTAATTTTCTTAGAGCCTGAATCTGGCACGGAGTACCAATAACAGCAATATCTGTGCTTTCTTTATTAATAGCATTTCCTAAAAGTGAAAGGAGTGGACCTTGACTAGGTTTATACCCTACTCCTTTAAAAATATCTTGTGAATTCTGAGCGATCATGGGTACAGGTCTAAATTTATCGTCCTTGTTTGTAATAATTGATGAATCAACTAACCCGTTTTCCATAGCAAAGCATAATAATCCTGATAAAGGTCCCGCCTTAGCTGGTATGCTTTCTCTTGCTTTCTCTGTAAGTTTCACTGAAATAATCTCAAGATAATGTCCCAGTATCTTATTGTCCTTTTTTCCAAAAACCCACTTATCTAATAACGATAAAGGTATCGTTTCATTTTCCGTTTTTGGACAGAGATTATAGCATAGGCCATAACCATCTCTACATGTGTTTATATCTTTACAAGATCCATCTTCGATAGGGATCTCTTTTTCTTTATCAAATTGAATATTTGCGCAGAACGCTCCACAAGCTCCACAGTATACACATTTCCCGGTTTGAATTATTTCTTCAGATAATTCTTTCCAACCTTTTTGAACCTTCCCAAAATACATTCTAATTGTTCTCCTCCTTCAGTTTGGTAAGAAAATTCATTGCTTCTTGTTTTCCTAATTCAAAAGCTTCTAGATTTTTATCTAAAGTGGTATTCGGAACAAATTTCTTTAGTGTTTCTAACGCAGATTCTTCAGAAAATATTCCAGAAAGTATCGTAAAGATACCAAACAAAATTGAATTTCCGAACACAATGTTTCCAAACTTCTCAACTGCTAATTTTTGAACGGGAATACCCAAAACCTTATTAATCTTTTTTGCTGCTTTAAATTTTTTAATGGTAGAGGGGTCCCATACTAAGAATCCTGTATTTTGCTCATCTTTTACAAAATCCACCTTAATATCGTTTGCCGATTCTTCAGATAAAACTATTAAAAAATCATATGGTTTTAAGGCTTTAGGGTAATCAATAAGTTCGACATTTTTATCTATGTCAACGACTACTTCTGCCCAACATTTTCCTCCCCTTGCAGCGGCTGAATAGGCTTCCGTTTGTGTGGCAGCATAACCTTCGTAGATTGAGCTTGCCATTATTATCATTTTACTTAGTGTAATAACTCCTTGTCCACCAAATCCACTTACGCGAATTTCATAACGAGCCATTATTTCATTTACCTCCTCTTGCTATCTTTTGAATTTTAGCGTATTCCTCGGAATATTCGGGTAGGTCTGGATCGTATTTAAATTCTCCAATAATATATTTGTTAAATAATTCCTCCTCACTCATAAAATCAGCTTGATTTATTCTCACGCTATTCTTCTTTATCCATTCAATCATTTTACCCGCTGTATCCATCTTCTCTCCTATTTCTCCTAGATATTCTGCTCCCAGACTATTTAGGTTTTTTCTACCGAAGTATGTAACGCAAGGAGTTATTAATTCTATAACAGAGGTTCCCTTGTGCTTCAATGCTTTTCTAAAATACTTCATAAAAGTGCGCGGATGAGCGACGGTTGTTCGCGCTACATAACTTGCTCCGGCAGCTAAAGCCAGTTTAACTCCATCGCTCCTATTTTCAAACATTTTATATGGTGTCGTTGTGCTATTGGCACCAAATAAGGTCGTAGGTGCGCTCTGTCCACCCGTCATCGCGTATATGCTATTGTTAAAAATCAAAATAATACAATCTAAATTTCGCCGGCATGTGTGTATGAAATGATTACCTCCTATCCCTAAACAATCGCCATCACCAGTAAAAATAATTGGTTTCATTTGGGGATTTGCCATTTTTATACCTGTAGCTAAAGCTGGCGCGCGACCGTGGAGCGCTAGAACTTTTTGCGTCGCGTAGTGTACTGTTAATAGCATTTGAGAATAACATCCGATACCAAGAACTAGTGGATACAGTTTGGGATCAAGTTTTTCATCTTCAAATAGTCTCGTAAAGATATGTCCGATGATTCCATATCCGCAACCTGCGCACAATCTAGATGAATAGTTCCCTAATAAATGTCCAGCGTATGATAATAAGACATAAGGGTTTTCAGGTTTCTCGTTTGGAAACATAGGTCCTACTCCTGACATTATTTGGCCACCTCCTTAATAACCTCTAAAATATCGTTTGGATGATGAATTTCGCATACATTTGGAATCCTAATAACAGGAGTGTTAAGTTTAGTAACTCGTTCGACTTGCTCTGCTATAACCCCCGTATAATTTAATTCTGGAACTATAACCGCTCTTGCATCTTTAACGGTTTCCTTAACTTTTTCGTCTGGAAACGGCCAAATTGTTATTAACCTAAAAATTCCAACTTTTATCCCTTCCTTTCGAGCCAAATCAACTGCTCGGTAACTTGCTCTTACCGGTAATCCATATGCGATAATAACTATTTCAGCGTCATCCAATTTATAACTGTCTGTAAGAGCTATTTTATCAATATTACTTGTTATTTTTTTAATCATCATTTCAGTGAAGATTTGTGGCTTAGGAGTTGGCATACCTTCAAGACTATGAGGTTGTGAAAGAAACATAGTAGGACAGTAGTCAGTTCCCATAATCGGTGGTTTTGGGATAATATATTTTCCTGTACTTTCATCTTTATAAGAAAACTTTCCAATGGTATCTTTAGGTATTTCCCGCTTGATTACTCTCTTTTCCACTTTTTCCTTTGAAGGTATTTTAACTACTTCGTGAAGATGGCCGAGATAAGCATCTGACATAATGAAAACAGGACAGCGGTAAGTCTCTGCAAAATTAAAAGCGACAAGCGTCAAATCATATAATTCTTGGCAGCTCATAGGTGCTAAAGTAATAACTTGAAACTCACCATTTCCAGCAAATCTCATTAATCCTATATCGTTGTGATGAGGTTCGGTTACATAACCCGTTCCTGGACCATTTCGTTGTACATCACAAAAAACAAAGGGGATTTCTAGATTTGCCGCCATAGAGATTGTTTCTGTCATCAAAGCAATCCCGGGACCCGATGTCGCTGTCATAGCTTTTGCGCCGACTAAGGACGCTCCAATCACTGCATTGATTGAGGCAAGTTCGTCCTCCATTTGCATACAAACTCCTCCTATTTGTGGTAATCTTGCCGCTAAATGTTCTATTACTTCTGTGCTTGGTGTTATCGGATATCCTCCGAAAAAAGTCAATCCCGCCGCTAACGCACCCTCAGACATCGCTACATTTCCCATCATTAAATACTTTCCTTCAGGTAAGAACCTTTTGTTATCTTCTATTTCCATTTTTATTACCTCACTATGTCGTAGCTTCTTTTGCCACTTTTTCATTATCTAATTCATCCAAAATATAAATACACCAATCTGGGCAACCATATTCGCACCTTTTACATGCTGTGCAATATTTTGTTTTTCCTTCTTTAACTTGGGGTGTATACGCAATTCTCATATTTAATTCGTCTCCCATCTCTAAAATTCCCGTTGGACACACATATACGCAAGCTTGACAGCCCCCACATCGGTTTTTATTAAGGAATAGTGAAAAATTTTTCTCCTTGTTTTCTAATAATTTTGGAATTTTAAACCAACTCACTTTTTATCTAATATTTAATTAAATACTCTACTAATTATAAATTTCAATCTATTCATTATTAAGTATATTTGAACAAAATTTTAAATTAAAAAAATTCTTTGAATAGTCGCAATTTTCCTAGATTATAGGAATCAGTAAATAATTTTAATATCAAAGTTTTATCATAAATTATAAAGAAATTAGTGAGATATGATCTAAAATTGACTAAATTGATTTATTTAGGGTGTTTATCAAACACTCGTTATCAAGATACAAGTAAAAATGCAATTAAAATTATTAATTACTTAGATCCAAGCTACACTGTTTTAGAGGATGTTCCGTGTTGCGGGGCTTTATCTTATCATATCGGCAGTGATATCGAGCTAAAAGATCATGTTGAAATCGTTAATAAATGGTTCGAATTAAATGATGTTTCCGATATCGTGACTACTTGCGCAGGATGTTATAATTATTTAACAAAATATTACACCCATTTCTTAGGAAATAATTTTAGAGTTAAGGTTAAGCATTTCCTCCAGTTTCTAGCCGAACCAGAGAATCTATCTAAATTAGATATGAAACATTCTGGGAAGAAATTAAAAGTTAGTTATCACGACGCTTGTCATTTAAGAAATGCTGTCAATCCTATCATCGAAGAACCAAGACATATCTTAAATTCAATCGAAAATATCGAAGTCAGGGAGATGGAAAACAATAAAACCAATAGTATTTGTTGTGGTGCTGGCGGAGGCGTTTATTCAATATTTAAAGAAAATAGCAATTACAATTCGAAATTGATTTTTGATCAATTGAATCGCGGTAAAATATTAATAACAGCATGTCCATTTTGTTTTACAGCGTTGACCAGAATTCGAGAAGAGAATCAAATAAAGAAACCTGTTATTAAGTTTGAAGATTTTATTATAAACATTATGGAAGGAGTTGATTCATTATATGAATGAGACTGGTAAGGAGTTGTATGGAAAAGTAAAGAAAAAAGTCGAGAGTTCCCAGGAAGAAGGAACGTTAGAAAAACAATTTGGAACTTTCTGGAAAATGGCTTGTACGATAAAAACCAGGCAACACGATTTAAAGTATTTATATCAAGATTCAAGTAGAGAATTTGTAGATAAATATCGAGACAATCTCATTGAAATGCGAGAAGAATTCGTCGATCATATGGAGTCATATGTTGAACAATGTATCGATATTATGCGTAAGAAAAATTTTACTGTCTACTATGCGAAAACAAATGAAGAAGCTCAAAAAATTTTTATGGAGGAAATAGGGGATACAAAAATAATATATAAATCTAAATCTACTGAAGCAAAAGACATTGATCTTATAGACTTAATGAAAAAAAATGATATTACAATTAAAGAAACTGATTTAGGCGATGTTCTGGTTCAATTATTCGAATATGAATTACCAAGTTTTCAAGTTGGTCCAGGAGCTCATTTTACCGAAGAAGAAATAGCAAATAAAATTAAGGAGGTGTATGGAGTCGAACTTGAACCTAAAGCACAAGCTATAGTTAACTATTTCAGAAGTACTTATAGAAAAGAGTTGCTCAACAATGTGAAGATATCTTTAACTTCTGCAAATGCCATATCTGCCGAAGATGGTACGATTGTTTTGGGAGAAAATGAAGGAAACATCAGTCTTATTACAAGAGCAACTGAAAAGCACATCGTTGTATGTGGTATTACTAAAATTGTTCCTAATATTTTGGATGCAGTGTTAATGACACAATTGCAATCTAGGATAAATAATGTTTCCTATAATTACATAAGTCTCATTTCAGGACCGTCAAATACATCTGATATACAAGGTACAAGCGTTCAGGGTATGTACGGAGCAAAAGAAGTAGTCGTTATCCTTGTCGATGATTGGCGAACTAGAGCTGCAAACGAAAATCTCATTTACAAGGACTTCTTGAAATGTATTGGTTGTAAAAGCTGTATTTTTCCTTGCACCGCTTCACGCGCTTTTGGTAATACTTACGCATCTAAGTATGGATTAGGTGCTACTGCGATAATACGAGATTATATTCACAATGGAATCGAAGCTGCTGTAAATGATGGTCTCTTTCTCTGCACGGGATGCGAAAACTGTTATCATTGGTGCCCTGTTTCAATAAACTGTGGTGAGATTCTAAAATCTATGAAAAAAGAAGCAACAGAAAAAGGTTTAGCTCCCCCCCACTTGGAAAAATATAAAGAGAAGATATTTAAAGATAAAAATCCGTTCATATAAGTTATTTTAATCTTATTTACAATGCATGTATTGAAACGGTGCTGCTGTATTTCTCCAAATCGCTATATCGTTAAATCCTAGTTTTTCTGCTTGAGTTTTCTCACCGTTCATTACATTTTTCATTCTTAACCACAAAACTTCTACAAGTTCTTCTACGGAATTTTCACCTTTAATTATTGAACTAACGTCAACATCTATGTTTTCTGCCATCCAATCGCAAGTTTTAGGATTCCCACATATTTTTATCACGGGAACTACGGGATTTCCACAAGGGCTACCTCTTCCGGTCGTCATAGCAATAACATTAGTTCCTGCTGCAGCTAATCCTGTCATAGATTCAACATCCAAACTTGGTTCGACCATTAGCCACAATCCTTTCCCTTTAGGTTTCTCATTATATTGAATTAATCCTTGAATAGGAGATTTTCCCGCTTTTGCTATTGTACCTAAACTTTTTTCTTCTATAGTTGTTAATCCGCCCCGAACATTCCCAGGAGTTGGTTGTACTCCAAGAAAGTTAATACCTAAACTCTTCAGATTATCTAGAAACCCGGAGAGTAACTCATGTATTTGTTCTGCGACACTTTTATCAATTGCTCGTTTAATAAGCAAATGTTCGGTCCCAATCCATTCCGTAAATTCTGGTAAAATAGAAGTCCCTCCAAATTTAACAATTCTATCAGATACAATCCCTAAGACTGGATTCGCTGATATTCCAGAAATTGAATCTGATCCCCCACATTCTAACCCTAAAACGATATGGGAGAAATCCATCGGTTCTCTTTTCAATTCTCTTGCTTCCTCCGAAATTCTATTGCCAATCTTTACGCCTTTTTCTATCGCGGCTGGTGATCCCCCTTTAACTTCTTGTAAATCAAAAAATTCAACCGGTTTCTTTGACTTCTTGATATTTTTAGCAAGTAATCTGCTACTGATATTTTCACAACCTAAACCAACAACTACAACTCCAAACACATTAGGATTCGTTCCTAAACCAATCAAAGTATTTAGAGTGTTGCTATAATCAGGTCCAAATTGGCCACACCCCAAAGGATGAGTAATAGGCACAGCATCTTTAATTTTATTAGCGATTTGCTGAACTACATGGTTTACACAAACAACAGAAGAAATTATTGCAATCTTATTTCTAATTCCTACCTCTCCATTCGGTCGTTCGTATCCCATAAAGCCATCTTTCATTTTTTTAACACCTCTTTGAGGTACTGACTTATAAGATTATGCGTATGAATCCAATCTCCTTTCTTTATATCTTCAGTAGCAATCCCTATTGACTGACCATATTTTTTTACCAAATTACCTTCATTTATGTCATTTAAAGCGAATTTATGACCTAGGGGGATATTGTGGTTAATAATAATGTTATCCTCATTTATGAGTACTTGTGCATTTTTTGGAATATCTTCTAGAGCGGTAGCACAATTATCATCTGGATTCATGATAATATAGGTTTTTAGTTGTATAGGCATGAGTTATCTACCTCATTTTACTCTTTTCTAGTATGTTTTTTAAACTTTCTAAACATTTAAATTATTTAATAATTTCACATGAAACATAATTCTAAAAATTATAGCTAAAGGGATTGAAAGAAAATGCCAAACGGATATTTAGGTAAAATTCTATGTGTAAATCTTTCTGATGAATCATTTAAGGAAGAAGAACTTTCAGAGGAGACTTATCGTCAATATATAGGGGGATTTGGTCTTGCTGCCAAACTTATTTATAAAGCCATGCCCCCAAAAACAGATGCTCTCAGTCCAGAATCGGTTTTTGGATTTTTTCCTGGATTATTAACAGGTACCGTAGCTCCTCTAACTGGGCGTTTCATGGTTGCGGGTAAATCACCTCTAACAAACACTTGGGGTGACGCTAACTGTGGAGGGTATTTCGGTCCGGAAATTAAGAAATGTGGGTACGATGCTATTTTAATTAAAGGTATGGCTGATAGTCCGAAATATTTAACAATTTTGGGAGATGATAAGCAAATTTTAGATGCTTCAGACTTATGGGGTCTGGATGTCGTACAAACCGAAGATAAACTTAAAGAGAAGCATGGACGCGTTCAAATTGCTAGTATTGGTCAAGCGGGTGAAAATTTAAGTTTAATATCTGGAATTGTTAACGATAAAGCTAGAATCGCGGCAAGATCTGGATTCGGAGCGGTTATGGGATCTAAGAAACTTAAGGCGATAGTTCTAAAAGGAGAAAAGAAAATTGAGGTTTTTGATAAAGATGCTCTTATCCACCATACAAAAGATTATAATGATGGAATTAATACTACTACAGCTACTGGAATAATAGGGTATAAAACATTTGGAACGACAATGGGAAATGAAATATTATTTAAAGTTGGGGATACACCTTGTAAAAACTGGGGAGGCACTAAGGAAGATTTTCCAGATGATCGACTTGCAAAAATATCTGATCATGAAATCGATAAATATAAAGAGAAACCCTACGGATGCTTCTCTTGTTCGGTTCGATGTGGTGCGATAATGAAAGTTCCGGAAGTAGAGTTAGAAGAGACTCATAGGCCTGAATACGAAACTTGTGCTAGTTTCGGGCATTTATTACTTAACGACGATCTACTGACGCTTTTTAAAGCTAACGACATATGCAATCGAGCGGGAATAGATACGATTTCTGCGGGAACAACGATTGCTTTCGCAATGGAATGTTACGAAAATAACCTAATTTCTAAGGAAGATACTGATGGACTCGAACTAACATGGGGAAATTCTGAAACAATAATTGCATTACTAAACAAAATTATTAATCGAGAAGGGATTGGTGATCTGTTAGCAGATGGTACTAAAATAGCCGCAGAAAAATTAGGGAAAGGATCGGAATTTGCTATGCACTCAATGGGTCAAGAGTTAGGTATGCATTCGCCAAAATATTATAAAAACATGGCGACTACTATGGCTTTCGATCCAACACCTGGTAAGCACACGACAGCAAGTTTAGATTTTTTCATAATGGGCCCGATAATCAAACCAAATGGACTATTTGAAGGAATAACTTTACCACGAAAATTTAAACGCCCAGGAGAGGATAGAAGCGAAGCTGAGAAGCTTTTTACTGCAATAATGCAATTTACTCATAGTCTTGGATTATGCGAATTTGTGTACGTTTTTCAGAAATATCCTCTATTAGAACTGATTAAAGCAGTTGTAGGATGGGATTTAGACATCGACGAAGCGATTAAAACAGGTCAAAGAATTCAAACTTTAAGACAAGCTTTCACCTTGCGAGAAGGAGTAGATATTATTAAAAACACAATACCTGATAGAACAGTAACTGTTGATTATTTAGAGGATTATAAAGGATATTGTGAAAAAATGGGCTGGAATCCTGATACTGGTTATCCTCTCAAAGAAACTCTAGCTGATCTTAATTTAGATTTTGTTATTAAGGATTTATATTAAGTTTATTTCAATTCTTTTTTTTTCTCAGGAAAATCTATTACCATATCCCCTATACGTTTTATACTTATCAATTATTTCACCCTTACTATAGACTTGGATTTCATTAAAGTGTTCCAAAGGTTCTCCTGCTTTACCGAATCTACAAAAGATTGGATCTCCTAGATTTAGTTCTATCCTTTTTGGATCAAAAATAAAAGGTGTTTGAACTTCTCCAAATCCCTCATCTTTCGATATTTTTAAATTGTTTGGAATAACTGGGATAGGCATCGCCCTTACGCTTCCTGAACTCACATACCCTCCTGAAAACGCGGTAGCAATATTGTCTTGTGGTTTTCTAACGATTTGAAGAACAAAAAATAACGATGGTACATATTCGTTTAAAGAATTAATCGTGTCGAAAATATGCGATTTGAAGAGTAAAGAGCCTATCCCTATTTCGGTTATAGATGGTTCAGTCGCTGTTTCCTGATAGCATCCAGAGCCTCCTCCATTTACAACTTCTGGCTGAAATCCCGCATGCTTGAGAGCATCCACAACGGTTTGCCGCCATAAATTTACATGTATTCGTGATCTCTTCTTTGCAAATCTAAGTAGCATTTTATCATCACCAATACTAGCGTTCTGAGCTTCATAACCCATAATCCCTCTAAAATGTAAATTATTTTTTTTACTAATATTACGCGCGAGATTTACTGCAAATTCAGGTTTCCTAATTGGACTTCTATAAACGCCCACATTTCTTCCTAATAACTTGTCAGCAACATCAATTTCGATTAAGGTATCAAATTCAACATTGTATTTATTCGCAAGCTCATCTAAAAGATTAATATGTCTATCATCATCTACCATCACTGTAATCCTTACACCGTCTATCTTTGCCGCTTGACATAATTCTTCGACATCGACTTTAGACATAGTGGGATAACCTAGCAAAATGTCTTTTATCTTGTAATTTTCTGCGTAAAATAAAGCTTCAGCTGAGTTATAGGTGAAAATGCCGTTAACAAAATCTTCTTTTTCTACTTTGCTTACTAACTCAGGAACCCTAACGGATTTCGTACATAATCTTAATTTTTTTTTTGTTTTCCTAAGATATTTGCCGATTCTCTCTAGATTCTGATTGAAAGCATCAAGATCACATATCACTAATGGGAATTTCTTATTTTTTACTAAATTCTTTAATTCTTCATAGGTAGAAGCTAAAATCAAATTTAATTCAACCTTAGTAATAAGTAATTAAGTGACAATACATGAAAATTGCTTTTTAGATTTTGTTAAAAGGATTAAATAAGAAGAAAAAAAATTAAATAGAGTTATAACACAGCAATGGCGCTTATTTCTATTAACATGCTAGCTAAAGGCAAATTCGACACTTCCACAGTTGCCCTTGAAGGGTAAGCTTCTGAAACGCCGTTGTCGTTAAAAAATTTCTTGTATACCGCGTTCATTTCGCTAAATTCACTATTATTTCTTAGAAATACTGTTGTATTAACAATGTTCGAAACTTTACCTCCCCCCGTTTCTACTATTTTTTTTATTTTATTGAGAGTGGTTAAAGTTTGGGCTTTTATATCTTCCTCAGATTGAGCTGAACCCTGACCAGAAACAAATAGTAAGTTACCAACTTTAATACCTGGATTATAAGGCCCAGCAACGGGAATTCCCGGGTTAATCATTTCAATATCTGGCATAATTAATTTAACACTCAATTATTTTAATATATTTTTAACTATAATTCGATTGTCTTTGAGTTCAATTGAATTATCTTTGATCCTTAAAGTAATCCAATACTTTTGTAAGGGATTTTTGAACATCATTTATTTTGTTCATATCAACCATAACTGTTTGGTCATATAGTATAATGTATTTTAACCCCACTCTAGCATAATCTTCTATTATACTTATGATTTCATCTGAAGTTCCGGCAAATCCAAATTCGTTGTAAACACCTTGGGGGATTTTTTCTAAAATTTCTTCCATTTGTTTTCTATCATATAAAGAAGGTATAAATTGTACTAAACCATCAAAAGAATCTCCAATAGGATGTGAAACGCCGTATTTTTCAAAATGTTGTGAATTAAGAAATAATCCACAAATTTTTAATACTTCAGATTCAAGCATCCTATTTACTTCTGCTTTGTTCTCATCTATTATTAGAGGTGCAAATAAGCTGGGAATAAATTTATCGGGTTCTCGTCCTGTTTTTTTAGCTGATCCTTGAATAATTTTTAGCTTTTCTTTATATATATTAGGTGAAGAGACATGAAATTTACATGGGTACCATCCATCTGCTAGCTCTCCTGTTAGGTTTAGCATTTGGGGTCCATGTGCTGCTACCCATATTGGGGGATATTTATTTTTTCTATAGGGCTTTAATCCTAAACACGCTCCTTTTAACTTCCAAATCTCACCGTCAAAATTTACATTTTTTTTTTCTTGCCAGAGTAATTTAATTATTTTTATGCATTCCCTTAATCTAGTAACAGGTTTATTATACTCGATTCCATATGGAATTAAATTAATATATTCACCCGCTCCCATCCCAAGAATCATTCTTCCTTTAGAAAGATTATTTTGAGATAAAAAGAATTGAGCCAAATCTGCGGGATGCCTTCTAAAACATTCAGTAACGCCAGAAGCAATTTGAATTTTTTTTGTATTCATAACAACATTCGAAATTATAGTACACATATCATAAAGATTATTAGGACTCTCTACCGATTTCGCGGCGTCTATAAACTCAGGCTCCCATAAGACCTCCGGGAAAAAATTCATCAAATGATCATCAATTATAACACAGTCAAAACCAGTTTTCTCATAATTCTGAATCATACTTAGTCCTGCCTTAAATGGAACACCCTCAAAACTAGCATCAATTCCTATTTTAATATCAGATATATCCATATTTCTCTACCCTCTTTTTAAATATAATTTTTGGAGAACTGAATTATTTTATATATTTCTTCAATTCAATTTAATTATTTCCTTTTAATTACTTACTCCAATAAAAACGAAAAAGATATTTGTAAATGACCGCTTTTTAAATAATACCATCGCTAATTTAAGGGAAAAATATTATGTCTAAGAAACTACCAACTAAACCATTAAGAGGAATGGAGGATTATTATCCTTCTGATTTGCGGGAAACAAACTGGATAATTGATACCATTCGGGATATCGCAGATTTATATAGTTATGAAGAATTTGAGAGTCCAAGTTTAGAACCCATAGAAATCTTTTCCGCTAAATCCTCTGATGAGTTAGTAAATGAACAATCTTTCATAGTTGAGAAGAAAGAAGGAGAAAGATTAATATTAATTCCTGAACTTACACCGTCACTTGCACGAATGATCACAGCAAAGAAACAGGAGTTAAAAAAACCAATAAGGTGGATCTCAGTACCAACATGCTATAGATACGAAAGGCCACAAAAAGGTCGGCGAAGGGAATTTAAACAAATTAATATGGATATCTTAGGAGAAAATAGCCTTTATGCCGATTTAGAGATATTTAGCATTATTGT
>JAGXOB010000005.1:35832-58510 GCA_019894735.1 Promethearchaeota archaeon
ATTGTTGACATTTTTTCTGAATTTGGTGCTACATCAAAACAATTCCAAATTTATTTCAACAATCGTCGTTTCATCGATTCTGTATGCGAAATAATTTTGGCAGTCCCTAAAGAAAAAATACCATTAGTCTATAAAATATTAGATAAAGCTGATAAAATGGAAGACTCCGAATACGAGAAGTTCATATTAGAGCGTTTTCAAGACGAGATAATTATCCAAGGTATCTTTAAACTAAAGGAAGCTAAAAATTTAGAAGATCTATTAAACAGATTTGAAGATATCTCTGAGGATTTTTATGATTCCATGGGATATAAAGAGCTAACTTCATTTATACAACTTCTAGAATGTGCAAAAATTTCAGAGTATTGTACTTTCTCTCCGGGAGTTGTACGTGGTCTAGATTATTATACGGGAATAGTTTATGAAGTTATTGATACAGGAAAAGAGAATATTAGGAGTATTTTTGGTGGAGGGCGCTATGATGACTTGTTATCTTTATTTTCTGATGAAAAAATAACAGGAACGGGATTTGGTATGGGTGTGTTAATGTTCTCTTTATTTTTAAAAACCTATAATTTGATACCAGAAGAAATTCGAGAGAAAGATTATACCGATACTATTTACATTGCTTCAATTAGCGAAGATGTTTCCGAGTACGCGTTAGAATTAGCTCGTATGATCAGAGCTGAAGATTTTCCTTGTATAGTAGATTATCGTTTTTCAAATCTCAAAAATCAATTGAGTAAAGCCAACGAACTAGGAGTTCTGATTGTATTGATCATTGGTTCAAAAGAGATGGAACAAAACGAAGTCACCATTAAAAATATGAGAACTGAAGATCAAGGAACAATTAATATTAGTTCCCTTATTGATAAAATTTATGACATAATTGATGAATCCGAATCGTAAACCTATACTTATCATATTTTTTATTAAATAATGTTCCAATTTCTATAGGAAATCCCTTTGTTATAGGAAAATCCTTTAAATATTAAGACTACTAATCTGAAAACACGAACATTTTTAAGATTTCAAGTAATTTAATTTATTTATGAATTTAAATCTCAAAAAATTTGATATCTTTTATATAATTGGTTTAGTTGCAGCTACTATTTTCATGATTCTTGAATTGATCTTTGGATTTATTGCGTTGAATATTACTTTCTTAATTTTCTTTTGGACAATGAAGCTACTTTCCGGTTTTGGTTTGATATTAACTGTCTCGAACGTTATTTTATGGGTTCTAAATCGTTTTACTGAAAAATTTAGTAAAAAAGCTGTTCAAGTTCTCGTAATTATTCAAGTTTTAGTTCCAGGAATATTCATAGGATACGGTATTTACAGCATAATTTCAAACTTACCTCCTGCAACACCTCCAACAGGCATACAATATTGGTTTGATCTTATAATGTTTCTTTACGGTATTATCTCGTTAATGCTATCCTTATATATTATTCCTTTAATTAGAGAAGAGTTTCAGGGAGCTGTGGACACGGGGATTATTAATCGGGTGAAGAAAGGCACAAAAAAAATAGGAAGAAAAATGAAGAAAGGTTATTATAGTTGGAGAGGAAAATATGCGAAAGTTCAAATTCAAGACCAGATGACATTAGGAGAAGTCTTAAATATCTGGAGAAATAGATTTGCGGTGTACCTGCTAATCCCAATTGCCATTGGTTCCATTATTTTTACTCCTGTAGCATTTATCTGCATCGTCTTTTGGTTAAAAATAATTGCTTTTAATAAAGGCGAACCTAAGTTTTATGAAAGAATAGCTTTACTTATCTCTATGATTTGGATAGCAACAATCACATGCTTGTCTTACATCTTCAAACTTGTATTCTTTACATCTATCGAGCCATTTTTCTGGACAATTCAAGTGTTTTACCTCTTTGGAATCGTTATCTCCGCTGTAATATTCATTTATCAATTCATAAAACTTAAAGGAATAACATTAAAAAAAGTTAAGGAAGAAATCCGAGAAAAAAGAGCGGCGGAAGACTAGATATATTTTTAATAAAATTCATTTTTTTATTTATTTATTTTAATATGATTAGAATAATAAAGACCGCTTCCTATTAATATTTAAAAAACACAATTATCATTTATTAAAATCATGAATTTTATTGAGGATTTAATTCAATCTATCATTGATAAACACAGTGTTGTATGCATGGGATTAGATCCTAGGATGGATAAAGAAGAAGAAATCCCTCTATTTTTAATTAACGAACTAGAAAACCCAAACAAAATAATTCTTGAATTTAATAAAACTCTAATTGACAATACATACGATTTAATCCCTGTTATTAAACCACAAATAGCTTTTTACGAAAAATATGAAGCTTTGAACGCTTTAAAAGAAACTATCAAGTATGCTCACAAAAAGGATTTGCTCGTCATTTTAGACTCAAAAAGAAACGACATCGGATCAACTTCGGAAGCTTATGCGTATTCAACTTTTAAAGTAATGAATGCCGATGCATGTACTCTAAACGCTTATCTCGGAATTGATGGTGTTAAACCATTTTTACAATATAAAGAAAGAGGAAAATTTATTCTAGTTAAAACATCAAATCCAAGTAGTAAAGATTTTCAAAATATTTTCAGTGTAAAAATTCCAGAAATTTCAGATTCAAAAATTGAGATCAACGTAGAAAATATTACTCTTGAACGAAATTACATTAAAATGGCTAGACTTGTTCATGATTGGGGAGATAAATTAGAAAAGTTTTCTGAATTCCATAATTTAGGTGTAGTAGTGGGTGCTACTTTCCCAGAAGAACTAAAAGCGGTAAGAAATGTAACCAAAAATTCTTTTATCCTTTTACCTGGTTTTGGAGCTCAAGGAGCTACAGCGAGCGATATAAAATATGGATTTAATCAAGACGGATTAGGAGGAATTGTTAACTCGTCAAGAGGCATAATCTTTGCTTATGCTAAAAAAGATAAATACCCTCCAAATAAATTCGGTGAAGCTGCAAGGGATGAAATTTCTGAAATGAATCAGAAAATAAATAGAACCATTAATTTATAAGATATTCGCTATGAGAAACCCGAGAGATAAAAACCTAAACCAACCATTAATAACACTATCGGAGCAAATGTGAGTAAAAACACAACTAATGAACGCTTCAATCCAATCTGATGCAATACATTAATTACATTGAGATCAATAAACAATGAAAGGATAATAATAGGAACTACCGTAGGTATTATATCCTTAGATCCTCCTTGAAAGAATCCGAAAATCCCCAATAAAAATAGAGGAGAACATACTAAGAAAACAGTACCAAATTGAATTAAAAAACTTCCCGCAACCCATTTCATTCGAGTTTTTTTTTGCGCTTTGGTAGCAACTAATCCAAGCTTAAGTAATAATATATCTCCAGCTGCTACAGCCACCATAATGATTATTGGGAAAATAGCATTCATATTAATATTTCCCATTTGGAGATAAGCAAATAACATCTTACATCAACAACCGTGAAAATTCTATTATAAACGATTAACGAATATTTTTAATTCAATTAATTATAATCCATATATAAAAGGATACTGATTTAAAGTTATTTTTTTAATCAGATATTTTAAATTAGTATAAAATATTTTAGATGTTTATTATTTAGTTTAGAAATTTTAGGAGGAATTAGAAAAAATTAAAATTAGTGAAACAATCAATGGTAGAAACTAAAGACAAAATAATGACTGAAAATGATGAAATCAGAATCTTAGTAACCATTTGTCAATGAGGACTTAATATCGCTGAAATAATAGATACAAAAGCCTTAGCAGAATACTCAAAAACTTTACCAAATGTTGTCGAAGCAGTAGACTATATCTCTCTATGAACTCAGTCTGGTGCTGAGTTTATAAAAGAGAGGATGATTGAGTTTAACGCTAATCGATTACTGATGGCATCGTGCACTCCAAAGACTCACGAACCCGTTTTTAAAAGCGTTTTAGAATCCATGGGTTTAGATCCGTCGTACTTAGAATTTGTGAATATTCGAGAGCACTCAAGTTTTGTTCATAGACATGATATTCCCGGGGCAAAGAGTACCGCTGAAGATGCTATTAGGGCTGGAGTTGCTAGAGCTGCTGTTTTAGAAAAAATCCTTATTAAAGAAGTGGATATAACAAAAAAGGCTCTAATAATTGGTGGTGGTGTCGCTGGATTATCAGCAGGAATAGACTTAGCAGAAGAAGGATTTGAAGTACACTTGGTAGAGAAAAAACCTACTATCGGAGGAAAAATGGCAATGCTTGATCGTACTTTTCCTACGGACGATTGTAGCATATGAATTCTCGGGCCTGTAATGCTTCAAACAGCAAGAACACCCGGTTTAAATTTACATACCTATAGTGAAGTAGAAGAAGTCACTGGATTCGTAGGTAACTTTAAAGTCAAAATCCGGAAAAGAGCAAGGTATGTAACTAACGAATGTAACGGTTGTGGTGCTTGTTGGGAGGTTTGTCCCGCTTATGGATATAACGAATTTAACGAAGGACTGAACCCTAGAAAGGCAATTTACGCTTCCTTCGCACAAGCAGTTCCAATGCTAGCACAAATCGATATGACGAGGTGTGTACTTTGTAACCTTTGTAATAAAGCGTGCGAAGTAGATGCGATTGATTTCGACCAAGAAGACGAAATTCTAGAGATTGAGGTTGGTTCTATAGCTGTAGCAACGGGATGGGACGAATACGAACCCGAAACGGGTTATTTAGGCTATAATGTCTATCCTAATGTAATCACTCAACTAAAACTTGAAAGGATATTAGCACCTAATGGACCTACTGTTGGACACTTAAAACGACCTTCTGATGGAAAAAAACCTAAAAGTGTTTTGTTTATCCAATGCGTTGGATCAAGAGATTTGACTAGGCAAACTTACTGTAGTGCAGGTGTGTGTTGTATGATCACTGTTAAGAATACAAAACTTATTAAACAACATGCTCCCGAAATTGATGTCACTGTAGCCTACATGGATATAAGAGCTGCTGGGAAAGACTACGAGGAATATTTTACAGCTTCCCGGAAAGAAGGAATAAAATACATTAGAACAAACGTATCCCGACTTCAAGAAGATCCCGAAACGCACAATCTAAAAGTAGTATTACAAAATACGGTTGGAACTACTGGATTAAAAGAATTTGAATATGATATGGTAGTTTTATCCAGCGCTATGGTACCAGCTAAAGGGATAGAAACACTTTCGAGCATCTTAAAACTTGAAAAAAGCCACGATGGGTTTTTAAAAGAATTTCATTCGCGTTTAAATCCTATCGACACAAAAATTCCAGGTATTGTTCTAGCTGGCGTATCTCAAGGACCAAAATCGATCTCAGAGTCAATAGCGCACGGGAGAGCCGCTGCTTCTTCATTAGCAAGATTAATGATGAAGGATAAATACCGAATTCTCCTCATTCGTGCAACCGTCGATAACGAAAAATGTGCAAGGTGTGGTTTGTGCCAACTCAATTGTCCTTACGACGCCATTAAAGTTGAACCGGACGGCGCTGAAGTTAATGAAATCCTATGTAGAGGTTGTGGTGCGTGTTTAGCCAATTGTCCCTCAGAGGCAATAACTTTAAGATACTATCGTGAACCTCAATACGAAAAGCAAATAGATGCGATATTGGAAAATTTATAGAGAGGTGTAATGTATGACAGCGAAAGTAAAAGACCAAGTAAAGATTTTAGCCTTTATGTGTTGGAAATGAGGTTACGGTGCTGGAGATATGGCTGGAACGATTCGAGCTCAATATCCCGCAACAATTAGACCAATACGGATAAATTGTACCGGGAGAGTCACGCCTAGCTTAATGATGAGAGCTATTGGAAAAGGTGCAGATGGTGTAATAGTAGCTGGATGATACGAAGGAGAGTGCGATTATGAAACAGGGAATCTAGTAGCGGCAAAAAACGTAGAATACACGAAAGAAATCTTAAAAACCGCCGGAGTAGCTCCAGAAAGGATACAAATGTTTAGTTGTAGTGCTGCTGAGGGTCAGAAATTTCAAGAAGAAGTCACCCGAGTATCCGGAATAATAGAGGATCTAGGCACTAACCCCATTAAAGAATCTCTCATACAAGAAGCTGATAAAAAAGATTCTGAAGAAAAAAAGAAAAAAGATTAAACCGAAAGAATGAATCTCGCGAGAAAATAGTAGTCGCGAGAAGACAGACCATTCTGCAATGGTTTCGGTAAAATTATTTTACCCCTATTTTTTAATTTTTTGAAGTTTATCCCATTAAACTTCTAATATCTAATAGCATAAAACTATAAATATGAGATTTTCTAGTTTTAGTTATATTCTAATTCTAAAATGAATTAGGATGAATTTAAACCAAAATATGTGAAAAAAATATGGGTGAAAGTTCTAAAGTTGGAATTTCAGCCTCTAAAATTGTTGCTCTTATAGGTACGTTAGTACTAATTAAAATGTGCATTGATTTCTTCTTCACTGGGGCCTGGTTAGCGATTTTATTAGGAATAATTGGTTTGCTAATTGCTTTTGTAGTTTTTGATTCCTTAGAAATAATCGATTTTAAGAAACTCAAGGTTCCTTATATATGGTGGGTTCTCCTTATAATTGGTATCGGTCTTCTACTCTTTGAATATTTAGTAAGTAATTCTTTTAGACTTTTCCTTGCAGGTATTTTAATGATAATTGCAGCAGTGTTAGAGTTATTAAGTCAGAAAAAGTCGTATACCTCCTCAAAGATTGTAGCATTGATTGGTGCCTGTTATTTAATTTACGAATGTATCATATATATCTTAAGCGGGAATGCTTTATTAGTAGCATCAGCAATTGTAGGGATAATTTTTGCTATAATCTTACTCCTAACACTATTTGACAAGATTGATATCAAAATTCCCTACGCATGGTGGGTTGTACTCATTATTGGTTTCGTAATCTTTTATTGGGTTACTGCAATCAGTGGTACAATCATCTTGGTGGCATTTATACTTCTTTTATTGGCTTACTAATCTTAAATCTTTTTTTTTTTTTTTATTTGATTCTTAACCACTTTTAATGATAAAATTATACCTTAATTTTTAATTTCACAATTAATTAATTATTATAGTGATTTTTTAATGGGAAAAGATCAAAGTTTAGAAGCGAAAAAGCAAATATTGAAAGCTGAACAACTTTTTAAGGCGAGACAATTTAAAAAGGCTGGTAAAAATTACCATTTAGCTGGAAATTCGCTACTCAAGTTGAACGAATTTGAAGGTGCTAAAGACTGTTTCATTAAAGGTGCCGAAATGTTTATGGAACTGGAACGATATGATACAAGTATTGAGTTGCTGAGACAATCTGGAGAAGCGTGTCTTTATGCCGATAAATATCTAGAAGCCAACCAATTATACAAAGAAGCTCTAAACTTAGTTCCGAAACTTAAAAACGAAGGAGAAAGAAGTTCACACATTGTAACATTTTCGGTTCTTTCGTATTTATGCTTATTTCTAAAAGGAATTCCTGACGAAGGATTAGAATATTTAAAGAGGATTCAGAAAAAAGTTGACAAGGAATTTTTTAAAGAAAATCCATTAATACAACTTGTTTCTGAAATTACAATTTCTCTAAGAGACAAGCAAGTTAAATATGTGGAAAAAATTAAAGAAAATATCGGACGCTATAAATTTAGAGACGCAGAGACAAAGCTCTTAAAAAAAGTATTATTATTATTAAA
The DNA here is from genome assembly GCA_019894735.1 of Promethearchaeota archaeon. Next base: position 43,538 of record JAGXOB010000005.1, read on the forward strand.
CTTAAAATTATTACTAGATTCAACTTTTGAACTAGATAAAGAAACGTATACTACTAATGAAGTTATAAATTTAACGCTCAATTTTGATACTTTAAGTTTACCACAGGTTTTAAAAGATCCTTACTATCAATTTAATTTCCGTGATTTTGATATAACGAAAATTTTGATAAACCTCTCTGATAATTTGACTACGAGTAAAAGACCCAGCGTTCCTTTTGCTATTGATATTGAAAAAAAATCTCGTTTAGAATTCACAATTAAACCACATTTTCAAGTTGATAATTCATTAATAGGTCCCTTCTTAATTACTTGTGAAATTAATAAAAATGTGATCTTCACATATGAAACTCAATCAATAACACCAAAATTAATTTCTCCTCCTGCTACTTTATTAGCATCAATTAAGAATCTAAGACCCCCCCTCATTGGCCAAACTTTTCCTTTGGAAATTCTGATTGAAAATAAAAGCGAAGGAGAAGCTTTAGATGTAAACATCGATGTTGAATTCCCTGAGAAGTTAAAAATTATGAGAGGTACAACGAAAAAACAAATTTATTCATTAAGGACGAACGAGGACTTAAAATGGGAGATTAACTTAAAACCGCTTGAAGTAGGAGAATACATCATTAAAATTTACATACAATTTATGGACCCTAACCAAAATAAGATAGAAGAAACAAAAGATTTTCCATTTTCTATCAAACTGTAGAAAATTGTGAAGTTTATATTAGTATAGGTTCTTTTGAGTTATAAGTAACTTTCTCGTATTTATCAATACCAATAATGATATCATCTTCTAATCTTATTCCCCATTTGTTTGCCCAATATAGACCTGGTTCGCTAGTATAGACCATATTTTCTTTTAACTTAAAATTGTCAGGTATCTTCCAGCTCATCCTACCGCCTATATCGTGAGCCTCAAATCCTAGTGAGTGCCCGTATCCATGGAAAAATAATTTTTCATGATCGTATCCTCTTTCCGCTAGATACTCGCGACATTTTCTAGCTGGTACGTTATTTGGGGTGCCATCAGTAAAGAATTTATGCGCAATTTCTTTCGATTCAAAAAGAGCATTATATGCGTCAATAAATTCTTTTTCAGGTTTATCTCCAACCCAAAAAGTCCAAGTTATATCAGAACACATCTCGTCTATTTGTAATCCCGTATCAACTAATAACACGCCTGGTTCGATTTTCTTCATTGAAGTATTATGATGCGGATCTGCTGAATGAGCTCCAGTACCAACTATTGCTGGAAACGAAGGGTTCCCTAATTTCATATATTCGTATTCTAATTTCGCTTTTACTTCGTTTTCGGTCATGCCAACTTTGACCCATTCTGGAAATGTTTCTAATAACTCTAATGTTGCTTTGCATGTATTTCGTAAATCTTTCAATTCTTCTGAAGATTTGACGCTCCTTAATCTCTCAATTATGGGTGCTGCCGATATAAACTCTGTTTGAGGTGCCAATTTTTTCAAGGAGAAAAAATCTCCTGCACGAATCTGATCTGCGTATGCGGTCCCATTCGGATTTAAAATATCTTCTCCGATATTAACAGCTATACGCGGCTTTTTTATTAACGAACTTAGTAAAGTAGTTAATTTTGTCATTGAGTTAAATGAAATCACTTCAGCTTTAATTCCTTTGTTCTCTAAAGAACGCGCGATCATAGGAGCTTCCATTTCAACAGCGATTACTCTATGTTTTCCATCAGCAGCAATATATATATAGTGCCTAGCATGAGATGCGACACCCAGCATAAACCTAGAATTGATATCACTATCTTCGACGCATACTATTAACCATCCGTCTCCATTTATTTCATTGAGAATGTTTTGTGCTTTTTCGAACTTATTCATATTTCTAATCATTTAATGGTTTTTAATTAATTTTATTAAAATGAATAAATAAAATAATCGGAAAAAAAGAAAATAATTATATATGGCATCAAAAAGGTGAATTTAAAGAAATTTCAAGTAAATTTATTTATCCAAATGATCTAATTAATATTTAATTACATAACATTTTGAAATTATGAAGCTAAAAGTAAAAACATTAAATTTTGAAACGGGAAATACCAAGGATGTTGTTTTAAATATTAAGGATGCTCAAAAACTAGGGCAAAAAGCCGGTGACCGAATATATATTAAAAACATCGAATCTAAAAATGTTGAAGATAAATATTGGATTGCAATTTTACAAGTTGACTATTCTAATTCTCTCGTTGAATCGGGAGAAATTGGAATATTCTTAGATATTCTTAAAGAAAAAACCACTCTTCAAAACGACATAATTTTATCTGTAAAACCAGCTGATCCTCCAGATTCTTTTAAATTTATTCAGAAGAAAATAAAAGGAAATAAAATAACAACTGAAGAAATTAATAGTATTATCTCTGATACAGTCTCAGGCTCTTTATCAAGAATAGATTTAGCAGCATTTATAACAGCCGTTTACATAAATGGTATGGATCATGAAGAGATGACATCATTAACGTATGCAGAAGCCAGAAGTGGAGACATTTTCAATTTTGGTCCCGAAGTATATGATAAGCATTCAACGGGAGGAGTACCAGGGAATAAGGTTACGCTTATAATTGTTCCAATTGTTGCTTCTGCAGGTTTAACCATTCCTAAATCGTCGACTAGAGCTATAACTTCCCCTTCTGGAACTGCAGATTCTATGGAAGTTTTGGCACCGGTCACTTTTGAAGCCGATAAATTGAAAACGATTGTGTCAAAAGAAAATGCTTGCATAATTTGGGGTGGGGCTCTTAATACTTCACCTGCGGATAACATATTAATCGAAATTGAGCGCCCGTTACACATGGATCCTATAGGTCTTATGATACCCTCTATAATCACCAAGAAGTTATCTCTAGGAGTTAAAAAACTCGTATTAGATATACCAGTTGGAGAAGGAACAAAATTTGTTACACCCGATGATGGTAAACAATTCGCTTATATTTTTAAAGAAATTGCTAAAAATGTAGGGATTCAAGCAGAGTGCGCATTAACGCTTGCTCACCAACCTATAGGTCACGCAATTGGCCCCGGTTTAGAGGCTAAAGAAGCATTAACATTGCTTATGGACTATTCTGTTGGGCCTAATTCTTTAATTGAAAAATCTACAGATTTGGCAGGTATTTTACTTGAAATGGGAGGAAAAGCTCAAAAAGGGATGGGACAAAAGTTAGCAAAGGAAATATTGCGATCAGGAAAAGCGTTTGAAAAAATGAAAAAGATTATTGAAGCTCAGGGTGGAAATCCCGAAATTAAACCGGAAGATGTTAAATTAGGACCGCATATTAAGGAATGTTTTGCCACAAAATCGGGGCACATCACTGGAGTAAATAACGCTATCATTAATCAGATAGCTAAAGCTACTGGTTGTCCACATTCGAAACATTCTGGTGTAGAAATTTTCAAAAAACAAGGGGCAAGAATAAAGGAAGGAGACTTAATATTCAAAATGTATTCTGAGAGCCAAAATAAATTAAAAAAAGCGGAGAAAATATATAACTCTACTGGTGGACCTATAATTCTTGGTGGAATGATGATAGAAAGGATTTGATCTCTTAATTAAATAAATTCTATCATTTCATAATTCACTTTATAATAGTTTCAATGATAATAAAAACAATTTTAATGGTCAATATTGATAAATTTAAAAAATTAACTCAAATTTCGAAGATTGATGGAATTATCTCCTCAACTTATTAAAAAAAACTTTGGGAATAAAAAATTAGATAAATTTTCGGCAATAAATCAACTCGTCTCAATCATAGAAAATAGTGAGGATTTACAAGCCAGAAATGAAAGTATAAAAGTTTTAGCTCAAATCAACGCTAATACTGAAAGTGTTTTCAAGCTACTGGAAAATTTATTAATTTCAGATTCGCACGAAATCATAAGATATACTGCAGCGACAGTAATAGAAAAAGTATTTTTGAATATCGCTCTTGAACCGTTAAAATGGGTTTTCAAACATGAAGAATCTTTAAGATGTCTATTAACAGTCTCCAAAATCTTAGGGAAAATTGATTCAATTCAATCAAAATTATTGTTAATAAATAGAATTAAAAGAATTTCAAATGAAAAAATTGCAAACAATTTAAACACCTTGTTTGAAAATAGAAAAATTGAAAGTTTTTCCAGTTTTGAGCTCTCGGAAATTATAGAAAATTATTTTATTATAACGGATTTGGAAAAAAAATTTGGTCAGATTAGTTATCAGGTGAAAGATGGACTAATTTATCAAATAGATTTATCCGATGTTAGTAGTCACGTTTTTGGATGGGCAATTTTGAATAAGTTTCCTGAATTTATGGAGTATTTAACTTCATTAGACAGCTTAGATTTAAAATTTAATAGGCTTACTGCAATTCCTGACACTATTAACCTTTTACTTGCTTTAACTTTTTTCGATTTGAGTTATAATAAAATTAAATCTCTTCCAGACTCTATTGGATCGCTAAATTCATTAAAATTTTTGAATTTAAGATATAATAAATTAAAAATTCTACCAACATCTATTGGTTCTTTATCATCCTTAACACATCTAGATTTAAGAGCTAACGAATTGTCTTCTCTACCAAATACGATTAAAAATTTGTCAATGTTAAATCTTTTAGATTTACACGGAAACAACTTGAGCAAACTAAATGTGTCTTTTAAAGGATTGAATTCTCTAAAACAATTAGAGTTAGGGTTAAATAATATCGAGCGTCTTCCTAAGTGTGTTAAATCTCTTAAGTCTCTAAAAAGATTAGGATTAGGGGGGAACAAGCTTTCTATTCTACCTGGTTGGATTGGGTCGTTTCAATCATTAGAGACTTTGCATTTGTTTGATAACCAATTATTTCACCTTCCAAATTCAATTGGTTCAATAACTAATCTTAAAGAATTAACTTTGTGGCATAACAAACTTGAATCATTGCCCAAATCATTCAGTGCTTTAAAAAATTTAAAAGAATTAAATTTAAGTTGGAATCGCTTCGAGAATTTACCTAATTGGGTTGGTTCGCTAAAATCTCTCGAAATATTAAGCTTATGGGGAAACAAATTGAAATCACTACCTAAAACTCTAGAAAATCTTACATCATTGAGAATCCTTGATTTAAATTTCAACAATATTGAAGAGACACCAAACTTTTTGAGCAAATTAGAGAAAAGAGGATTAATAATCTATAAATAATTGAGGGATTAAGATTACGAAACGTACACCATCTAAAATTTTAGAAGAACTAAATAGGAATATCTTAGATAAACAATCAGCCATTCAACACTTGATCGCATTAATAGAAAATAGCACAAAAATCAAACACAGATTAGAAAGTCTTCATATGCTACGAGAAATTAGCATCAATTTTGAGAATTTTGGCGGAGAGAGGGATTCTTTGATAAGCTTTTTTGAAAATTTGCTTATTTCAGATACAGATGAATTAATCAGAAATGAAGCTGCTCTAATTCTATTTCATGAAAATGAAGAAAAAGCTCTAAATCCAATGAGGTGGGCTCTCCATCACGAAGAATCTCCACTTTGCCTACAGACGATTTTAAACTCACTGATAAAAATAGTCGAAAATTTAATACAAAAAAAAGAACCTATAGCTAAATTGATAATGGTTCATGAAATAAAGCAAATTAAAGATAAAGATTTTAAAATTGGCTTTGAAACCTTGAAATCTACCAAAGAAGCTGGAGATTTTACACTTAGAGCGTTAGCTGATATTTTAATTAACTACTTTGTTTTAGTGTACTTAAAAAAGTCTTATTGGAGATTGAAATACCGGATTGAACAATGCAAAATTTTGGAGTTAGATTTTATTTTTAAAGGTTTAACAAAATTGCCTAATGCTATTAAACATTTGAGATACCTCAAGAAATTGACTTTACGATATAATCAAATTACCGAACTACCGGATTGGATCGAATCTATACGCGATTTAGAATCTCTAAATCTTAATGTAAATAATATAAATATGCTTCCAGCAACGATAGGGTCTCTTTCTCATCTAGAAGAATTATTATTATGGAAGAATGAGCTTCAATATCTTCCAGATTCAATTTGTTCCTTACTTTCATTAAAATATTTAAACTTAAGATTAAACCAACTTAAATTCTTGCCCTATGATATAGGGAATTTAATAAGCCTTTTAGAATTAAATCTTCACGACAATAAACTAACCGAAGTTCCAGAGTCTATCTCTTCACTTAAACTATTAGAGACGTTGAATCTAAGCTGGAATTTACTAACAACTCTTTCTTCATCAATAACTAATTTAAAATCTCTAAAATCTCTAAATATTGAAAGAAACGAATTGTCTGAAATTCCAGAGTCTATTGGCTCTCTTACTTCGTTAGAGATATTGAATATAGGGGATAATAAATTAGAAAATGTTCCAGAAACGATTGGAAGTTTAAAAAATTTAAAAATATTAAATATTTCACGGAATAGATTAACTTCGATACCAAATTCAATTTTATCTCTTGAGAATTTAGAAGAATTATATCTTAGTGATAATAATCTCGATATCGATTCAACCTTTATGAAAAAGCTAATAGATAAAGGACTAAAAATCTATTTTTAGGAACTAGCCTCTTATTGCTATTAAATTGATTGATCGAATTCTAAACTTTATTGAGAATCGTAAAGATTTCTAATTTCTTCTACTGTAGTTATATCCTCAGGACCTTTTTCGGGTCGCAGTCTCTGAAAGACTGGAAACCGCATGGAATATCCTAAACTAGGAAATTTCTCGCTAATGGTAATTTCATCACCAATGATCTCAACTACGAATTCTGGCTTAAACCAAACATCCGGAATATCTTCACAAATAACATTATTAGGTTTTTTTTCTGTTTTATATTTCTCCATTTCTTTTGTTAGAGAATCTGATAATTCATCGGTCAATCCTGAAAAAAATCGAGTAAAAGCAACAAAATTACCATTCATAGGATCATAAACGGCTCCAACATAAGTTCCATACACACCTGTTCTTCGACCTTTACCGTAAAAAGCTCCAACTAATACGACATCTACAGAATCTTTTAGCTTTCCTCCTTCCAATCCCTTCAATTTTATCCACAAGAATCCTCTATTTCCTGCCTGATATATGGAATCTTCTTTAATAGATTTTGCCATAATGCCTTCATTTCCTTCTGCTCGAGCTTTGTTAAAAAAATCTAAGAGATCATCAGTATTGTAAATTAATTGCGATTTGACTAAACGCAATTCATCTCTCTCAGAGACAATTTCTTCTAGTTTTTTCCTGCGTTCCAAAAATGATTTGTCGATGTAGGACTCGTTTTTATACTTTAACAAATCAAATAGGAACAAACACACAGGAACTTCCTTCATAATATCTTCTACATCATATTTTCGCCGTCTTTTACTTAACACCTGAAACGGTAACATTTTTTCAAAAAAAGAGTCCATAGCGACCACTTCTCCCTCTATAATAGCATCATCCACTTGAATATTTTCAGTTATCATTTTGCATACATCAGGATATTGTTCAGATATTTCCATTAATCTGCGAGAAAATAATTTTACTTCTTGACCTTGTTTATGGATTTGGAGTCTTTCCCCATCTAATTTATTTTCTGCGGTAAATGGCGTTCCAAGCTTCTCAATTATTTCACCATACGGAACTCTCGATGCTAACATCATTCTTATAGGTATTCCGTATGTAATTCCTATTTTTTCTACTTCAGTAATTCCTTTTTCTGCTAAAATCTTTGTAATATCTCCTAAATCAGGATGAAAATTATATGCTTTTTCAATGATTTTTCTATTTTCTTTACTACCCGTAAAACCTAATGCTAAACCATCAATTATAGTTAAAGTTGACACCCCTACTCTTAAAGTGGAAGTGATTATTCGCAATAAATACTTATTTTCTAGAGGTGAGCACTTTCTCATTAATCCTCTTAATATCCCTAATTTAGCATCTTGTGAGCCTGCTCCTTCACTTAAAGCAATTTTTTGCAGAGCTAAATATAATTCTGAAATTTCTAATGAAGGTTCTAATTCGCTCGGCTTATCCTCGAAATCGAATAAAGACTTTTGTTTCTTCTTTTTAGCTAAAATTAATTCTGCTGTAGCTCCAATATCGCCTTTCTTTATTAAAATGGCTTTGATTTTTTTTTTATCAATACCAGAATGTAGCGTTAGTCCTTCTATTATCATTTTTTCTGCTAGACCTATTTTAGGGAATTTTTTTATGTTTGACGCTAACTCTCCCTGTAATAAGTATACAATTTTTTCTAAATCCTTAAAATTCTTTTTCGTTTTTACTTCTTTAAAGAAGTTAGATAAAATTTCTATCATTTCGAGCCTTTTTGTAGTAGATTCTAAATCCGAAAAAAGAGTTGCTAAGTTTTTAAATTTCATTTTATCTTACAATACTTTTATCTAAAGATTAATCTTAAATCACTATTGAAATTCTTATTATTTAAGAAAAAGGCTTAAGATTTAAACTCCAATATTTAAAAAATTAGGAAAAAAAAATTATATTATTTTTGAAAGCTCTACAAACTTCTTCTGTATTTCCGTTTTGACATTGGTAGAAATTCCAGTAAATGAATCTGAAGTGAATTTAATCTTACCGTCGGAAATTGAGAATTCGCAGACTTTGCCATCCATATGCTCGACAGAATATCCCCCATTCTCTTTCTTCGAAATCCATATATCATCGTAATGATCTAACACTCCAATTATAACAAATCCTATCTTTGCTTGGATGTTAAGACCTAAGTTAGATTTGGGAGTGCTAATTTGTTCTACTGTGGAATCAGGGTCCGGTTTTTTAATTAATTTTTCAATTGGTGTGCTGATTTTTGGAGTTTCAGCTTTCGTATCATATTCTGAGGCCGGTGCCATTGTTGGTTTAGGTTGAACTACTTGTTTTATGGGTTCTGGTTTACTTATTGGTTTGTGTATCGGTTCTGGTGTGAATTTTGGTTCAGCTTTTGGTTCGGGTTTAGTTTCAGCTTTAGGTGTGGGTTTAATTGCTGAAGGAAAGGCTTCTTCTAAATCGAAAGTAACAGTATAATCATCTAAGGGTTTAAAATTTTTATTTAACAAAGTTTGAAGCTCGTCATTTAAGTCATCTATTTCTGATACTCTGCCAATTTTCCGTTGATCTATTTCTTTTAAATCTCTAATATCTCTTCCCACTATACTTTTACCTACTGAAAATCCATGCCCTTTTAATGATTCTGCCTGCCTAAGAGCGGTTCTCCTTGAAACCAAACCTTGCTTAGCTCCATACCACAAGAAAAGCGAAGAAGACCCTTCATCTAATATTATTATATTAGTATCAGGCGTTAGATTTTCTTTAGACCATTTTATAGGCTCACTTACGCCGCCTTCCAAAACTTGAAACATTATTGCGAATTCCATGAATACTCTTCTCTGCTATAAATAATTATCCTCATTAAATAATATTATAAAAATAATAGATTTCATACATTTAAAAATTGGTTTTTTAATCTGTTTTTTCAATAATACAAAAAAGAATAGCACAAAGACAAAAAATAAATGGTAGTAATTTGTAACTTTAACTATTAAGAATTAACTGGTAATCAATCTATTTCTAAATACAAGGTAAATAAAATGGAAATTGAAAATTTATTTAGAGAAAATCTTCAAAAATATAATTCGTATGAGACAGAAGAACATCCTGAAGGCGAAGGTTGGATAAAATTAAATATTAATGAAAATGCATATCCACCAATCAAAGAAATACTCGAAGATATAAATTCCGCTTTAGAAAATAAAGATTTATTGAGAAAATATCCCGATCCTTTAGCTCTTGAGCTTCGTAAAGCGATTCTCAATCAACTTTTAAGAGATAAAGATACTTTAACTAATAGAAATACAGTTTTTATAGGAAACGGCTCGGATGAAGTTTTAGATGTTATATTTAAAGTATTCGTTAATCCTGGTGATGAGGTTATCATTTTTTACCCAACTTTTAATTTATATAAAGTTTTAGCTACCCTATACGATGCAAAAATAAATGAGATAAAATTAAACGACGATTTTTCTATACCAGAGAGTATCTATGACCAAAAGGGTAAACTCTTGTTTATAAATTCTCCAAACGATCCAAATGGAAAATCGTTTGATAACGATATGATACTTAAAATTTGCTACAATTTCCCTGGAATTGTTGTAGTAGATGAAGCCTATGCCGATTTTTCCGACTATACATGTCTACCATTATTAAAGGATGTACAAAATTTAATTGTTTGTCGTAGTTTTTCAAAAACATTCTCAATTGCATCTTTAAGAATTGGTTATGCATTAGCTGACGCAACAATTGTTAAAGAAATGAATAGAGTTAAGTTACCTTTTAATACGAATCACATCGCACAAATTGCAGCTATTTCTTGTATTAAACATAGGAATAAAGTATACGAACAAAATAAGAAAATAATTGCGGAAAGAAAAAGACTCTCAGAAAAACTAAACAATTATAACGGCATAAGTGTTCTTCCTTCAGATGCGAACTTTATATTTATAAAATTTAATGATAAATCTAAAACTTTGAAATTCTTATGGGATTTAAAAGATCTCAAAATTTTGGTAAGACATTTCAGTAAACCAGGACTTTATAATTATATAAGAATCTCTATTGGGACAAAAGAAGAAAACAATAAATTTTTAGAAGTATTTAATTCCGTTGCTGCTAAATATTTATAATCCTAATATATTTATACAAAATTTTTTATTTTCTTTACATATTAAATAAATATTAGATTTAATTATCCAAAACATATTTAAATTATTAGTGAGTTGGTTTTGAATCCCTAATCCTCTATTTCCAAATAAGATAGAACATATTGTATGCGAAAATTGTGGATATAAGATCGTAAAACCTTATCCAAAAGACCAGCTCTGCCCAAATTGCAGTAAATATTTACCTCTCAAATATGCTGATAACACAGATGAAGAATCGAAAAAACTCGTTCCTAAAGAATTCGAACCTAAAACAGAAACAGCATCTTCAAGAATACAAGGGGTCAGAACAAGACAAGTGACAACCGCAATTTCTCTAGATGATGATAAAATCGATCTAAAAGGGGGAAATGAGTATGTTAAATTTTGTGGTATAACATCAGTAGAGAGAACTCCATTATTTGCAAGTAATAAAAGACTTCTTTTTTTATTGGAACTGACTAATAATTTAGATTTCATAGCAACCAGTATTTTAGGTGGCGATCTTGACAAAATGCTTCTCAAATCTGAAAACAACGGAACAGATAAATGTCAATTCTTTGAAAGGAACAATATTATTTACATCCTTTATGGGAAATTTCCCGATAAAAAAGGTAAATGGGTTCTTGAACAAATGGCGAAATATTTCTCAGATCTGGTTCGTGGTAAGGACGTGAACAACTTAAGTAAGATTGATAAATTCGATATTGAAAAGAAATTTAAAGGGCATCTCCTTTTTATTTTCAAAGAGTATATGCGATTACAAGATGTATTTTCAGATCAAGAAATTCCTTATGTTGAGGATTGGATTAGATTAGATTATGTCGGTTTATCTTCCATGTCAATAGGAGTGATATCTCTATTACTCGATGAGGAAGAACAGTTGAACGTTAATGTGCCTGGTGAATTTGAGGACCCTGCTGAAGAGGTAGAGATGAAAGAATCCCTTCTAACAGCAAAAATAGAAGCGATAGCAGCAAATACGTTAGGGAATACGGGTGCTTATCCGCGTTGGATAGCCGTTAGATTAGGATTTCAAATGTATAGATTTTTAACCTTTAAAAAATATAGAAACGACTATTTCCTTTCATGTTTAACAGAGGGAAATTTAAAAAAGATCGATAATATTGAAGCTCAAATAGAGCCTATTTTGTACCACGGAATAGACACTCCCTTTTCTGGAAATTTAAGACCTTTTAATAAACTGAAAGGTACCATTAAAGAATTAGTTAGTAACGTTCCAGGTAGAAAATTTACTTAACTTTTTTAATTTTAAATTGTCTTTATTAAATTAAATTCTCTATAAAAAATAATTTTCTACAAAATCACCTCATGGAATTAAATCCTAATCGCATTTATGAAGATTACATAAATAAACATCTCGATAAGTTTACAGTTATTAAACATTTAATTTCAATCATTGAAAATTACGACGATAATATAATTAGAGAAGAATCAGTTAAAGTTCTTTGCAAATTGAAATTAATCAGTGAGAATTTATTCGATTTATTCGAAAATTTACTGCTTTCTGATTCAAGTGAAAAAATAAGGAATGCTGCGGCAAATTATTTAAGCGAACATCATCTTAACAATAGTTTAGCGGTATTTAAATGGTCAATTCAACATGAAGAGTCCTACAATTGCTTATTAACGATCGTTAAAGCTCTGGTGAAACTCAACTCTAAAGGATCAAAAACTGCTTTAATTGAACAAATAAAGAAGATTAGAAAAACTCAACACATAAACCTTGAAAAAGGTTATGAAAATAAAAGATACAAAAAAGCTTTAAAACCTCTAATCAAAAGAAATAAAATCACTAGTTTTTCCCATAAACAGCTTGGTGAGATTCTTATTAACTTTTTTACTATTAAAACATTAATTGAAAAGATTCCAAATGTTTATTTTAAATTAAATTCTGCAAACTTATTGGTTGAGACATTAGATTTATCTGATTATCTTGAATTTGAAGTAAAAGGAACTCCGTGGGGTTGGAAAAATAATATACGAATTCTTTCTGAACTTCCCGAATTAGATAATTTAAAGAATCTGAAAAAGCTCGATCTATCGAATAATCATATAGAAAATGTAAAAGGTTTAGTGGGTTTAAAAAATTTAACTCATTTAGTATTATCGAATAACAAAATTAGCGATATTGATAATTTAGAATATATAAAACAGCTTTCAAATCTTCAATTTTTAGATTTATGTGGGAACGCAATTGTTAATTTTGTTAAAAAAGATGATTTTAATGCAAATGTGAGAGTTTTACTAAATCGATTTATATAATAGCTTCAATCTTGAAATAAGAAATAAAAAAAATTAAAATTATTCAATTAGCTGAGTCTTTCCAGTTCCCCATACTCCGAGTGCTTTACCTAGTTCTTCGTGATCTTTTGCGTAATTTTTAACTTCGATTCCGTTCATTACAGCATAAATTGCTTGTCTAAACGCTTTTGCGCCAGCAATTGGACCATCAGGATGACTGTGAATTCCTCCACCACTTCCTATTAGAATATCTTTTCCGGCTTCTTTCATAGTTTTCTCAACCATTCCCTGAGTAATTCCTCCGCTTGGCATTGGTAAAGTCGGTTTTATGTGTTGGAATGGATATCGTAACGCTTTTAGGTTTTGTTCGTACCTTTCTTCTAATATCTCTGCCTTACCATAGGGCGCGGGAATAACAACTGTATCAGCTCCACACATTCTTGGGAATTTTGCTAACACAAGCATGCTTGTTAAACCGGTCCATTCTCCTCCAATATAAGCGCCTCCAAAGTCCATGTGACCCAGCACTGGTACTTTAATAGAAGGATCTTCGCAGACAGCTCGTAATGCTTCGAAACCAGCAGATAGATAATTAATCATCAATGCATTCGCACCCATCTCAACCATTTTATCAGCATATTCAAACATCTCAGGAAATTTACTCGTAATGTTAATAGTGTATAGCGTCTTTTCTCCTTTTTCAGAGTCTGCTCTATCTATAGATTCCATAACTGCTGAAATACGATCTTCTAATGTATTGAAGGCGGGATTTGCAATAAGTTCATCATCCTTTACGACATCACACCCTCCAACAGCAGCTTTATAAACTAAATCTGCTGCGACATCACATGTATGGCCGGTACAAGGTTTCACCATATTATTTAACAGAGGACGTTCGGGAACTTTTAGAAGTTTTCGTAACCCATCAATTCCGAATTTTGGCCCTTTAAAATCCTCTAAATAGGCCTTAGGAAATGCAAGATCCACTAATTTTAACCCGTGAGTTAAACTTATGTTCCCAATTACGGATGTAAGAAGCATTGGAATACCGTCTCCCTTTATGTTTGAGATAGGAAAACCAATTTGAACGAAATATTGTCTATCCGGATGGTCTGCCTTAGGTGGAAGTATATACTCATAGAATGGAAGTTCATACACGCCAAGCACTCTCGCTACGTGTTCTTTACGAACTTCTGCCGTTTCAGCAGGTACTCTTACCCAGGTTCCAGTTGATTGTTCAATAGCAGCAAACCTAGATAAATAGTTAACATTCATCCCACGAGGCCTTTTGATAATGTAAGAGGCAATTATGTAAGACTCAAGATCGATACCATCTAATCCAATCGCTTCTGGAACATCTAAATATTGCTTGCAACTTTCATAATATTCTTCTTCAGGTGCCATAATTATATCGAAGAAAATAATATTAGAATATTGAAAAATATTGTTATTCACAGAAATAATTAAAATAAAAATAAAAAAAAAAATAAAAAAAATTTAATCTTCGGATTTAACCGTTGATTTTAAATTAAGATATGTATTTTCAAGAATATTTAGATACTCAATTAACACTTGATCTGCTTTTGATTTCTTCTCGTATTCTGATTTAATGATATTCAACAAGTATTTTGGAAAGATTTTGTCTACATAAAAATCTGATAGCAATGCATAATATTCGTTATTTCTGTCGTCTTGGAAGACTTGAATCATTTGAGTTTCCCAGAGCATTTTCAGAACTTCGTCGATGTCATCCACGCCTTTCTTTTTAAGTTTCTCAAGATCGTTTTTAGTTACTATTGCCGTTCTTAGCAATCGCAACGTTTCATAAACTTGAGGGTTTATGATATTATCGATTAACCTGAGATTGTCTTGTTCAGATGGTCGATAGTTTTGAAAGTATTTCTTCGTCTCCGTTCTATAATCAGATGCTAATTTAGAAGGTAAACCTCTATCGCTGGGATCTTTTAACAAATTAAC
>JAGXOB010000060.1:0-1822 GCA_019894735.1 Promethearchaeota archaeon
TCCCAGAGGTAAAAGCATTAGAGGAATTAAGGTATTATAATAGAAGACACTCCAAGCACTTGGCATATGTTCGGCTACTGAAGCTACAATGTTTATAGATTCCCGAATTAAAGGGCTTAATACGCTTACGAGCCTTTGTCCAAATCCAAAAGGAATTATATTGGGAGCAACCCATATAATTACGGCTAATACAATAATAATAGGGATTAATCCCCACTTAAGGAAATTTATTAAACCATCATAAAACCGTGGAATATTACTTCTATATGTGTGTAGTAGATGAAATACGAGTAAAAAAAGTGTAAAATAAAAAATACCCCCTAATTCTATGCTGGTGAAGAAATTCTTGAATGGAAACGTATTACTCAGAGAATATACTAGCATTCCTATGCCTTCTATTCCTACATACGCAATTAATAGTTTAGGATTATATTTTTTCAGTAAAATCATAATTCCACAGACAATAGGTAAAATCAGATATACAAAATTAAATCCACCCCAACTCAGAGCTAAATACCCTAAGAATATTCCCCCTAAAAAGGAATGAACGATTTTTCCCGTTCGTATTGTCTTGATAAAGAAATAAAAAACCATTAAAGTTGAAAATACTCCAATAGTTTCGTTATCGAAAAAACCAGCAGTTGATCGTTGCATGAAACCCGGATTGAACGCCAAAAAGAAAGCAGCTATTAACCCACATCTCCGATCCAACGCTTCTTTTCCTACGAGATATATAGCAAAAACAGTTGCACCTCCCATAAATGCAGGAAAATAAAAACACACGTCGTAAAGAGATACTGGAATCCCAATTGAGGTGAAAAATTGGTAAATTGTCACCACTGTAAAAGTTAATCCAGGTCTGAGATTTGCTCGATCGTATCCTTCTGGAAACCAGCTTTTGAAATCGTGCCAATTGAAATACTCAAAGATTGTGTGCGTTGACAGATACTCTGCGTTATAATACTGAATCCACGGGTCAAAGGCTTTGATTAAGTAATTACCAGAAACAACTGGAGAAAGTCTAATATAAATGGCCAGAAATACGACTAAAAACAGTGCTAAGAAAAACAAAATATTGAATTGTTTTATAGTTATGCTCGCTCTTGCACGATCTCTTAAATTTTTTAGTGACGAATAAATTTTGGACATATTTTCCCTTTAATACCTTTGATAAGCTGAAAATTACATATGAAATTTAAAAATATAAATGTTAAGTTCCATTAAAAGATTATTTTTTAACAAATTAATTGGTTTCAATATTATAACACGATTTTAAATTTGACAAAAATTCTGTTTTTATGCGTAAAATTATTAAAATTTTAAAAATAAGATTTATACGAATGGAAAAAACAAGATATCTCTTTAAATTCTACTACATTGGATCTAATAAATATTTCGGTTCACAAAGACAACCGGATTACACAACTATCGAAGATTGTTTGATAGCAGCCCTACAAGAAAAGGATTACATAAACGATATTAGACAATCGGGTTTCGAAGTAGCAAGTCGAACAGATAAATATGTATCAGCTCGAGGATCTGCTTTTTCTTTTACTACTACTAAAATCCCAACATTAATGGAGATAAATTCCGCTTTACCAAAAAGTATTGGAATCTGGGCATTTACTAAAGTTCCACTAGATTATACATCAAGATACAACGCGGTATTTAGGCATTACAAATACATAACTCGTTATTTAAAAAGTGCATTAAACATAGAGAATATGAAAAAGGCGTGTAAAGCCTTAGAAGGTCGACACGACTTTATAAATTTTTCTAAGCAAAATAAAGAGGAAGAAAAAACTGTTAGGGATCTTCTTCT
>JAGXOB010000060.1:1921-4579 GCA_019894735.1 Promethearchaeota archaeon
TGATTTTAAAAGTAGAGCTTTTTTAAGACAGCAAATAAGGCGAATGGTAGCTAAAATTATGGAAATCGGCTTAGGGATCATCAATTTCCAAGATTTCTTAGATTTATTTAATCCCGCTAGATCGATCTCGTATCAACCTGCTGATCCATTTGGATTGATTTTATGGGATATAACCTACGGAACTAGTGTACAACCCATTATTGATCAAAAATCAAAGGACAGGATGGATACTTATTTTAGAGAAAAGGAGCTAAATTATGTTTCTAAAACAAAATTATTCCGTCTTCTTCAACATGACAATGTTTGCTAAAAGTGCCTGTAATTGGATTTCTTCCGTTCCCCCTTGACTTAACCGATATTCAAATTCAGCAAGGAGTTTTGAAAGTTCAATTTTTAACTCTTCGGAAATTCGCAAATCATAAATTTCTCGATAGATATTTTTGATAATATTGATACCCGACAAACCATATTCTCTTGTAATGTCATTGAGTAATTTTAAAGAAAATTGTAATTGTCCTTCGAGAGCAGTTTGAAGAATTTCTCGAATCTTTTCTGGTGGAACTTCACCAGCAACACGAAAAACAATATCTTGATCAATTTTTTTTGAGATTGTTCCACACGATTGCAAATAATTTATAGCTCTACGACAATCTCCTTTAGATACTTCCACTAAAGCATTTAAGCCATCAGGACTAATAGTAATCTTTTCCTGATTTGCAATATATTTTACTCTTTCTTTAATATCGTCATTATTTAAGGATGAAAATCTAAATACAACACATCTGGATTGTATTGGGGGGATAATTTTATTAGAATAATTGCAAATTAAAATCATTCTACAATTTCTAGTGTATTTTTCCATTGTTCTCCTCAAAGCTTGCTGAGCAGCTGCAGTCATATTGTCCGCTTCGTCTAAGATTAAAATTTTAAAGGATATATCTGAAGGAGGTTTTGCTTTTGCAAAATCTTTGATGTAAGTTCTAACTACATCTATACCTCTTGCATCGCTCGCATTCAATTCTAAAAAAGTGGTGTTTACTGCCATTTTTCTACCATATAATTCTCTTACCATTGCTAAGGCAGAAGTTGTTTTTCCTGTGCCTGCTGGACCCGCGAATATTAGATGGGGCATTGACTCATCTTTAATAAATTGTTTTAATCTTTTGATAATTCCTTTTTGATTAACTATATCATCTAAACGGCGCGGTCTGTACTTTTCTACCCAAGGTCTATTTTCTGACATTGTAACACCAGATCTCAATAATGGCTCTCAATAATAAATAAAAAAATACTATTAAAGATTAAAGTTTCTTTATTTATTATTATTATATAACATTAAAATATAGAAAAGAAAACAAGAATATGACTGATTTTAAAATTACTAAAATTAAATCTCGCTGGATTTTAGATTCGCGGGGAAATCCTACCGTTGAGAGTGATGTATATGCAGGTGATGTTTACGCTAGGGCGGCAGTCCCCTCAGGAGCGTCAACTGGGATTTTAGAAGCCCTAGAATTGAGAGATGGAGGCAAATCGTTCTTAGGAAAACATGTAACAAAGGCAGTATCGAATGTAAACGATGTCTTAGGAATGAAGTTAATCGGTTTCGATGTCCGAGAGCAGAATAATCTTGACGAGAAGATGATGCAAATAGATGGAACGGATAACAAAAGTAAACTAGGCGCTAACGCAATTTTATCAGTGTCATTAGCTAGCGCGAAGTTGGCAGCAAAGTTATCGCAACAACCGTTATTTGAATATCTCAATCTTCTAGCATATAATAAAGAAAGAGAGAATTATTTGCTCCCACTACCATGTTGCAATATTATAAACGGAGGAGAGCATGCCGGCAATAATTTGGCGATACAGGAATTTATGGTATTACCTATTGGCGCCGACTCATTCTCTAATGCAATACAAAACGTTGCAGAAGTATATCAAACTTTAAAAAAACTGCTGAAACAAAAATATGGACCGTCCGCAATTAATGTTGGGGACGAAGGGGGTTTTGCTCCTAATTTGGCGTCAACATCAGAAGCGGTTGACATAATTATTGAAGCAATCGAAGCAGCGGGTTTTTTGATGGGCATTGATTTCGTGTTGGGTATGGATGCTGCTGCTAGTGAATTTTACGAGGATGGATTCTACAGCATTGATGGGAAAAAACTCACTAATGAAGAATTATTAGAGTATTATTTAGATTTATTGCGTGAATATCCCTTTAAATCCATTGAAGACCCCTTTGATGAGAAGGATTTTCGATCTTTTTCTAATCTAACAGCGAAGGTTGATACATCTGTCCAGATTGTGGACGACGATCTGACCGTAACTAATATGAGTATCCTTAAAAAAGCTATCGACGAGGAGGCAGGAAATGCTCTTTTACTCAAGGTTAATCAAATTGGTTCTTTAACAGAAGCGGTAAATGCTGCTAAGATGGCATTTGATAACGATTTCAATGTTATGGTATCACATCGTTCTGGGGAAACCGAGGATTCGTTTATCGCTGATTTAGCCGTAGGACTTTGTACTGGACAATTGAAATCAGGAGCTACATGCAGGAGCGATAGAACTTGTAAGTTCAACCAATTGCTCAGAATCGAAGAGTTATTAGGTTCCAAAGCAGTTTATCCTGATAAATTTGATTCATGGAAAAAC
>JAGXOB010000060.1:4676-13498 GCA_019894735.1 Promethearchaeota archaeon
AGTTCAACCAATTGCTCAGAATCGAAGAGTTATTAGGTTCCAAAGCAGTTTATCCTGATAAATTTGATTCATGGAAAAACTTCTTCTAGTTATTTTCCTTCGATTTTTCTTTTAAACCTATAAATATTAACATCTACAGATTTAGTTTTTTGATTGTGAAATTCGTAGGTTTTATTTAGCTTTAATTGAAAGGGAAAAACGTAATCAATTTTCCAATTAAATTTCTTAATAAAAGATGTTAAGAATTTATGTACCTTTTGATTTGCTATATGAATCGAATAAACTACATCGGAAAAGCTGAATGCTTTCTGAAGAAAAGTTCGGTCTGCAGTCTTTTTTTGGACTCCAAAAGGGGGATTCTCAATAGTAGTGATATGCAACTCCTTCGGTAATAACTGCTTTACAATATGAAAATGATTAACATCAGAGCAAATAGGAAAAATTATATTTTCTAAGCCTAAATCATCTATATTTTTTTTTAAAATTCTTAAAGCGTTCATATCGATATCAACACTAAGAATGCAAGAAGCTTGAAGATAAGCACAAGCTATGGACAATCTACCCGTACCAGCTCCAAGATCAATTACTAATTGGTTTTTAATATCATCAAACTCAAATCCCGCGAAATATACAATATCGACAGCACTTTGTGCATCTATACAATATTGTTCTAACTCTATTTTAGGATTCGAAAATCCTTCAGTTTGTTGAATAAGTGATATTAAATCTTTTTTCTTTATTGTAATCGCCTAAAAAGTCCGCTCCATAATTTTTTTTATAGAAAATTATGAAAAAATTTATTTATTTTAATTAATATAATTAAATAGAGAAATTAAAAGAATTTTGTTGAAAGTTATGAAGAATTCGGCTAAAAATAATGATATTGCTCTTACGGGGCAATATTTAGGCGTTGTAGAAGAATATTTACCAGACAAACAGTCTACTTATGTAAAAGAAGGTCAAATTTTTGCTACTAAAACCGGAATAGTTAAAATCGATAAACATCGCAGAGCCATAGAAATCCGGGGTCATCAAGAAGAAAAACGAAAAACGATACAAATTGGGGATATGATAATCGGAACCATCCGTTTCATAAGGCTCTACTCCGTCGGGATTAGTTTTGCTACAATTAATAAAAAAATTCACTTCAATAGTTCATATTTTGGAAATATTCATGTCTCGCATATAGCAAAAAGATTCGTAGAAAAAATCTCAGATGCGTTTCAAATTACGGACATAGTTAGAGCAAAAGTTATTCGTCAGGAAGAAAATGAATACAGCTTAAGCACGGCAGAAAATAATTTAGGCGTAATTCATGCTGATTGCAGTATTTGTGGAACAACTTTGGAAAAGATTGGTCGGGATAGATTACGATGCTCAAGATGTGGAAATGTCGAGAATCGAAAACTTGCAAGTGATTATGGAAATGTAACTGAAAATTTAAGATATTAAAACGAATTTATCACCTATATTTTTTTTAAAAAAGTTTAGATATATTAAAATTAATTCTAAAGGGATTTATCTTGGCTCGAAGTGGTGGAAAAAAAGTAATTAATTTTCATAACTCAAGTGGTGATGTAAACAATATCATTAAATTTCTTGAAGAAGTTCAAAAGAAGATAAACTATCTCAATCTAAACTGTAAAGTTGATGGAAAAGTAATTAAAATTACATTATTTGGACCTAGAGATCTTCAATATTTAGCAAGCGAAAGATTAAGAGAGTTAGCTAATCAATATTTATAACGGTTCTTATCTTGTTATTGGTTTAAAACCAAAAAACATTTATTTAATTCTGAATTAGAGAAATTAGTTTTGGTGAAATATTGTGGCAAAAAAAAAAGTTGAACCAAAGGAAGAAGAAAACGATACCGACGACGAAGACCCATTTGAAGATGAAGAGATAGAAAGCCATTACCCCGATTTATCAAAAGATTCCAAGAGTGAAAAAGAAATTTTTTCTGAAGATTTATCAGAAGAGGGTGAAGATGATGAGGAAGAGGAAGATTTTGAAATCGATTTGGGTCCAGAACTACCAGATTATAAATATTTAAAATTGAACATGATAAGGGGTGCTGGTGATAACGATTATACTTTATCTGTTGAAGGACAATCACATGGATTATGCAATATATTTGTACAACACCTTTTAAATACTGAAGGTGTGAATTCAGCAGCGTATAAAATTACAATAATTAATCCACCCGAGATTTTTATTCGGCTTGAAGATGGATATGAAATAAAAAAAATCCTTCTCAAAGCAATAGAAACCTTGAGAACCAAAGTTACAGAAGTTCAAAAAGTATTCAAAAAACTCACCTAAGGAAATATTATTTCGGGCTTCTGAAAAGTTTATAAGAAAATACTCGTCTTCTATTCTTAATGTCATTTGATTTTTTATTAAAGGATTTAAACAATAATCTAACCCAAAAATCAATAGGTACAGATAGAGGGCTAGCAAAAATAGGGGACAGTATCGTTAATCTTACTTATTCCATAGCAAAATCCATCGTTTTAACTCGTAATAGCAAGAATAATAAAAGTATTAGAACGGGGTTAAAAGTAAGTAAAACTATTTTAGCAAACGCGTTAAAAGAAGCTGACATGAAACCTTTTTCAAGAAGTAGAGCGGATGCTCACGATCTCGCTGATACTGTTGAGGCTCTTATTGCATACATATGGTTCACTAAGAAAATGTCTATGGAAGATATTATCAATTTTCTCGTGGACTCTCTTAACAGTAACCTAACAGTAAGAAATGAGGAGATACGAAACGCAACGATAGCGTTTAGAAAACTCTTGATCGAGATCAAAAAATATTTGCCTGAGAGTTAAGAATGAAAGATTTCCCAATTTCAATTGGATTTGACGACGCAAAATTTACATTTAATTCAGATTTTAAAACTACAAATTTAATAGGAATAATTTGCCAAGGTACTAGAATGGTTGGTATGGTTAAAAAAGAGATTGTAATTGATGGAGACAATGCAACGGAAGTATTAATCGAGCTAACTAAGCAGAATGAAAAACACGTGCAATATATCATCACAGATACTATTACATTTGGGGGGTTTAACATTATTGATT
This sequence comes from Promethearchaeota archaeon, assembly GCA_019894735.1. Next base: position 7,763 of record JAGXOB010000060.1, read on the forward strand.
TAGAAAAAGTATTTGACATCACTAAAAAACCAGTCATAGCTGTAACCGAAAGAATGGTGGATCTTGAATCCGTCAGAAAAGCAGTTGTTAAGAAATTTCCTAATAAATACGAAAATAAACTTCAAAATATAGTAAATGCTGGAGATTTATACGAAACTTTCATTAAAACGGCTGGAGGGTACTCAAAAGTGTATTTTCATTCAAAGGGAATTCAGATTTCGGAAGTTGAATCTCTATTACATAAGCTTTGTATTGATTCTAAAATTCCTGAACCCGTTCGGCTTGCTCATATTATAGGAAAGACTTTATAGAAACAGTTAAGAAATAGTATTAAAAAGTAGAAACTTCGTATTCTAATATCTCTTTCATTCTTTGTTGTAACTCTGGCCTAATAGCCGACATTCCGTACGTTTTTAAGCCTCCTAATTTTTTCTGAATTTCTTGAGCACTCATAGCACCAGGTAAGTCTTGTTTGTTTGCGATGGCAATAATTTTTGTTCCTAAACTGCGTTCAAATCTGTCGTAAATTTCTTTCGTCTTTTCTACATTTTTTTCAGTTGAGTCACAAACTATAACTGCTAATCCAGCACCCCTTAAGAAATCTTGCCACATGAACTTAAACCTTTTCTGACCACCTAAGTCCCATATAGAACAATTATTTCCATTTAAGGCCGAATCTTCTACTTCTAACCCCACTGTAGGAATCCTTTCGTAAGGAACATCCCGTCCTTGTAATAAGGATAGTAAGGAGGTTTTGCCTACTCCACCTTCTCCAATAAAACAAATCTTTTGCTTTGTCGAAATCAATTTTTATCCTTTCTAATCGAGAATTATCTTAAATAGAAAAGACAAGTAATTGTTCAAAAATGAAAATAATATTTACATGATATGAAATCTTTTAATAAAAATCCCCATTTTCGCCATTTTAGTTGAATTCATAAAGAAAAAAGAAATATAGGGATATTACATGTTAATTGAAATAAATTACTAAACTAAAGCGAGTTTTAATTTAAAAAAAGGGTAAAATAAAATAAGAAAATATTATATAAAAAAAGCGGATTTTATTAGATCTTTATGCTCCGGGGTCCAAATCCTTTACAATCCCTACACATGAGGTTCTACCCATGTCACGCACCGCAAATCGCCCGAGTTCGGGAAATTCTTCGTATTTTTCAATACAAAGTTTTTTGATAGGTTGTAACTTAATTATAGCTGCTTCGTTTTTCTTGAGGAATTTCGGATTGTCTTCTATTACAGCACCAGTCTTTTGATCTAACTTTTTACTTAATTCAATGAATTTAGCTGCTACTTGAGCTGTGTGAGCGTGAACTACAGGTGTGTATCCTTGAGCGATCGCTGTTGGATGCCAGATAACAATTATTTGTCCAGTCCAGCTCCCTTTCGGAGTAACTACAGTAGGTACGTTAGTTGGATGGCCCATAACATCGCCACGGCCAACATCCGCCATAGTAATGCCTCTAATGCTAAATCCGATGTTATCACCGGGTTCTGCTTGATTTTGTTCTTCGTGATGCATTTCGATGCTTCTTATTTCTCCTACAAAGCCCGTTGGCATGATAACGATTTTATCATTCTTCTTTAAAACCCCAGTTTCCACTCTTCCAACAGGGACAACTCCAGTACCTTTTATATTATATGCGTCTTGAATCGGAACTCGTAGTGGTTTGCCAGTAGGTTTTGGTGGAAGTTCAAAGGCATCAATCGCTTCAATTAAGGTTGGACCATCGTACCATGAAAGTTTATCAGTCTTTTCTGTAAGATTTTCCGCTTTAATACCGCTAACGGGTACAAATGGGATTTTTTTTACGGGAAAACCAATATTTTTAAGAAGATCAGAAACTGCATCTTTTACTTCATTATAACGCTCTTCCTTGTACTCCCAAACATCGGCTTTATTAACAGCAACTACTAATTGTTTAACACCTAAAGTTTGCGCTAAATAAGCGTGTTCTCTAGTTTGACCATTTGCTGCAATACCAACTTCCATTTCGCCTTTCTTTCCAGAAACGACTAAAATCGCAGCGTCAGCTTGAGAAGCACCTGTGATCATGTTCTTTACGAAATCTGCGTGACCAGGTGCGTCAATGATGGTAAAATATTTTGTATTAGTTTCAAATTTCCGAAAAGCTAAGTCAATAGTAATACCACGTTGTCGCTCTTCTTTTAGCCGGTCAAATACATATGCGTAAGACCAAGATTCTCTATCGTTTTCTTTAGCTAACTTCTCAAGTTCTCTTGCTTCTCTATCGGATACAGCTCCAGTTTTAATGAGCATTGCACCCATCATAGTGGATTTTCCGTGGTCAATATGCCCAATTATAACCAAATTCAAATGATTTTTATCGGTCGGCATTTTAAATCAATTTCCTTTACATTTTTATTAAATTTATTATTTTATTTGCAATTAACAAATATACATTTTAGATTAAATGATAACTACCTTAATGATATCAAATATATATTTTTTACTATAATTTATCCTATAAATTCTAAGGGAGAGAGTTGTAAAGATATTTATTAATAGATCATAGTCTATTTTTTTTATCGTAGTTAGGTAAATATTCCCTTCTAAGATCGGAATAGAATTCTTTTTATTTTTTTTTAATAATTGAAAATTTATTGAATTTGAGGAGTAATGATTTTTAGGAGAGAGCCTTTATTTGGATAAGAAATATAAATGAGATGAAATTTTACTAAATAACGATTGAAATTAATTAAAATTTAGGGGATTCAAATGGTAAATGGATATACGGGAAACATTCATAGAGTGGATTTAACAAATGAACAAATCACAATAGAAAATCTCGAGGAAATTTTCTACCGTCGATATGTTGGAGGGGAAGGATTTGTTGCTTACTATCTCTTAAAGGAGTTAAAAGCAGGAATTGACCCACTAAGTGCTAAAAATAAACTTATTTTTGCTACGGGCTCATTAACTGGATTTGCGATTCCTGGAACGGGTAGAAATAGTGTTGGTGCTAAATCTCCCTTAACAGGGGGTTTTGGCGAAGCTGAAGTTGGAGGTCATTGGGTTGCTGAATTGAAGCATGCTTGATTTGACGCGATAATTATATAAGGAAAAGCAAAAAAACCTGTTTATTTATGGGTTAAAGATGGAGTTGCAGAATTAAAAGATGCTAACCATCTTTGGGGAAAAGTTACAGGTGAGGCGGAAGCAATCATTAAAAAAGAATTAAGTGATCTATTTGTTCGTGTAATTCAAATTGGACCCGGAGGCGAAAACCTTGTACGCTACGCTTGTATTATAATCTTAAATCCTCATACAATTCTTTTTTATTGTCTTTTAATAATTTGAAGATTTCTTTAATGTTTTCTTGAAAATTTTTTTTGTTTCCTCTAGAATCAGTAATTTCTACTATAACTTTATTTTGTAAAAATTTTTCAAAAACTAAATCGATATCTTCGATGTTAACTCGAGTTTCTCTAAAGTAGTCTAATAGGTAATGTAAGTAATAAGCTTTTACATATGAATTTTGGTTATTGTTTGCGTTATCTAAATCCTTTTGATGGAAGAAATGTAATTGTTGAATAGCCACGCTTTCGTTATTATGATGAAAAGTGTTATCATCATTTTCGGTAAACGCCCAAGAAGTCCCGTAATCGATGTTTCTATTAACATAATTCGTAACAAATTCGTCGATTCCTGCTTTTTTTGCCCATTTTCCGTGAACGACCCAATTAGGTATTTTTACATCACTTTAAGAATAATTTTAAACTATATTTTTAATAGCGTTGGGTTAAAAAAAACATTTTTCTACAATATAAGATAATAAAAATAAAAAGTCATATTTCGTTATTAAACAATAATAGTTAAAAAAAAAAATTAAAAACATCAAACGATTATTATGGTAAAAAACAAAGAAATTTTCCCTCGAGAAGGAGCTTTCATTATGGGTCGAGTTGTTGATATTCAAGCCCAGTACATTTATGTAGATTTACCTGATTACGATGGTTTACCTTCAGAAGAAATTGCAAGAGGTATGATACATATCAGTGAAATTTCGAGTAGATGGGTAAAAAATATTCGGAGTATTGTTAGAATTGGTCAACGGCTTGTATTAAGAGTTGTAAAGGTTGTTCCTGATAAAGGGCAGATTGATTTATCATTAAGACGAGTAAATTCCGCCCAAAAAGTTTTAATAGCAAAAGAACATAAATATGCTAATAAATTTGAAGTTTTATTGCAATTTTTAACTGAAACTGAGGGAATAGATTTGACTTTAGACCAAGCTTACGAATTAATTGGCTGGCCGATAAAAGAACAATTTGATCTTTACCAAGAAGCTGTCGAAGCTCTCAAAGAAGGAGGACAAGAAATCTTGGATGAACTTAATAATGTGTCTGAAGATATTAGAAAAGCGTTTTTAAAAGTTGTTGATGAAAATGTTGAAATTTCGACGGTTAGCATAAAAGGTAAGCTTAAACTTATGAACAAAAGCGGAGATGGTATAACCAAAATAAAAGATACATTGAATGAAATAATCAAGCTAATAGAAAAGCCAAAACCAACTAGGAAAATTGATTTATTGTATCTGGGAGCGCCTTTTTATAAATTAGAGATTATCTCTAAAGATTATCTTGACGCGGAAAACATTTTATCAGACGCAATCGAGGTGTTAGAGAATACAACTCAACAAAATAATGGTTCCTTTGAATTTATAAGAGATTAAACCTTAATTAATAAAAAGCCATAAGAAAGAAGATGAAATACCTTCAAAAGTGTAAGGATTGCGCAAAATATGGAATAATTAACCCAAAATCTAAGTGTAAGTATTGCGGGGGAACATTAATTAATCCATTTCCTCCAAAATTTTCTCCTATTGATAAATATTCAAAATATCGGATTATTTATTTTAAAGAGGAATTTAAAAAAAGATTTGAAGAAAGTTAAGTAATTTCTATTTTTTCTGCTAATTTCTCATAAATTAGAATTTTTGCGTTTTTATGAGGCATGTTGGCAATATCATTTTCCTGAAAAGGACCATAATTAATACCATCAATACCAACTAAGGGAGGAGAAGGATTGTTAAACCTAATAAGAATATAATTATATTGAACAACTTGTTCAGGTCGTTTTAGGATTTTTTTTGTTAGTACGGTATCAACATCAGGGTTTTCTAAGTCTTTTTCTGTGGGAGTTTCTACTGGAGAAGGTTTTATTAATACTTCTTCATCCTCTAAGACTTTTTCTAATTCAATCGGTTCATCTTCCTCGTACAATACGAGGGTTTTTAGTTTTTTGAATCCTTTAATTGTGCTTACTAGATTTTGAAAAAATAGTTTCTCTGCTTCAATTATATTATTGTAATCAATTTCTTGAAGGATTAGAGCTGCGTTTAATAATTTTACCTCTCGAATTTTTAAATAATCGTTAAATAAATACTTAAATCCATACTTGTATGATTCTAATAATTGAATTTCAACATTTTGCTTACTTTCTAACTCAAATTTTGTGATGTACTCAACATTTTTCCTATAATACTCAAAATCCTCTTGAGTTAGTGGAGTCAACTCACTCTTTTCAAATTCTTTAAGCCAATGTTGGTAGAGATTCTGATAATCAGTTTTTAAATTCATGCGTTTCAAAATTTTACATTCTCCTATAATAATGAAGATGAGAAATTTTATTATTTTAACTCAAATTGTTTTCGCAACTTCTTTACACAACAAAAATACCGCTATATGATGAGGGAT
>JAGXOB010000061.1:0-3293 GCA_019894735.1 Promethearchaeota archaeon
ATTATTAAAGAAGTGAATAACGCAGTAATCCTAGTTGAACACGAAGCTGCTATTAAGGCAACTTTAACAGATGGAATAGATAAAGTTTTAGAATTCGCAGAAAAGAAAAAAATTAAACAAGCAATCTTTACTTACAACACTCATAGAAATGCGAGAACTTCATTAGAGACCACAGGAATAAATCACTATTTTGATGTCGTCGCTGGTCGTGACGATGTAAAAAAACTAAAACCACATCCTGATCATTTAAAATATGTTTGTGAGAAATTAAACGTAAAACTAGACGAAATTGTTGTTATCGGTGATACGGGACGGGATATCGAAGCTGCTTTACTAACTAAATCTCGATCTATCGCATTAAATACCAAAATTCCTAACTTCATAAAAAGGGAAACATTTAAGGAAGCAGATAAAATTATTGAACTAAACGAAATACCAAATAAACTGATAAAAACTATTGAAGAATTTTTATAATAGAATAAAAATAAATTATAAATACCATTTAATCTATTATTGAAATAATTTTATACTATAAACAAATTATAATTCAAAAAAGGTTAAAATTTAAATAATGGGTCGTATAGAGTTTGACTTAGACGTTTTAAAACCACATAATCCTTCAAACTATGGGGTTGCACAAGCATTAGAGGAAATCCCTGGCGTTCTTTTTGTTTCAATTAAAACTGATGAAATTGACCAAAAAACTACATCGGTTTTTATAACGATCAAGGGTACACATGAATTAACACTTGAAGCCATTAAAGAGAAATTAGAAACTATGAATTGTGCTTTACATAGCGTTGATAGAGTCCAGATTGACAAGAGAACTTAGCTGTTTATTTCCATTTTTTTTATTTTTTCCAATTTGAGTTAATAAATAAATATGTCATCATCAAACGCTCCTATTGTAAAAAAAATACTCCAAGAAAAAGGGGAGATTAATGATGAGTTAGATTTTGCTTTAATGAATTATTTATTAACGAATAGAGGAACGGGATACACTGCATGTCAACCTCAATTGGTTGAACTTGATAATAGTAACAAAGCGATTAAAATGAATATTGATCATACTTTTATAGATAATGATAATCAATTGATGGGGTTGGGGATAGTAGGGACTTTATTCATAGATTATGACGCTCTACAAGTTATTTTCTGTTCCTCTTCAGAAGATTTAGTAAACAACATTGAAAAATTAAAGAATGCGGGAATCAAGCCCCAACCAAGACCTAAGGGTAAATATTAATCTCTCTTTCTAAAGAACAACTCCTAATTTTAAGAAATTTTAAGTAAGGTAATCCATACCATAAAAAAAAATGGTTTATATCAAATCAAAGATTAAAATTCATAATGACAGATAGCGTGAGTAATATAAAGGATCTTATTCAAGAGTATTTGTTGGATGAAGGACTCCTAAGGAACAAAATTCCACTCGATGATAAAAAACTCGAATTTGGTTTTCAATTTATATTCCCCCCGGGCCCCATCGCGCAAAAAATGGTCGTAATAAAACCAAAAAGTAAAGATTTAATAATCATTTCTAACCCGATCCAAATAGCTCCTCAACAAGTAGAAGCACTTAATGCATTAGAAGAAAATAGGAAAATTTTCTTTTTTGTAGATATTAGGAAATTTTTCCTTGCTAAAGATGTTTTTTTCAGAATTGATACTCAGAATTTTAGATATGAAATAAGCGATCAGATATTTCTTAAGAGAGAAGGTACAATTTCAAAAAATTCCTTTTTTAAAAGTATTAGAAAAGTTTTCACGTGTTCCGCTTATTCTAATATGATTCTTAACGAATATTGTTCAGGAAAGATAAAACCCGAAGATGTTACTAAATCAAAAGATTTTACTTCAGATTTTTCTTTATATTCCTAGTTTTATAGAACTCTATTAGGTGAAGTTTAATTTTCGACAGATGGTTGCAGGCGTTTGGAAAACTTGAATATGTTCAAGGTAAATCTCAACCAGATGTTGATTGTATTTTATGTTCAATTAAAGAAAACGATGAGAAAGTAGTCTCCCTAAAAATTTATGAGGATGATATCTGCTTCGTAGTGTTAAATCTTTATCCTTTCAATCCTGGACATCTTATGTGCGTTCCAATTAGGCATATTACTAAATATACCGAATTAACGAAAACAGAGCTTATACATTTGAATAGAACTATACAGGGTTTGCAATTATTACTCGATGATTTATATAACCCAAAAGGCTATAACATTGGAATAAATCAAGGAGGTTCTGCCGGAGGCAGTATTGAACATTTACATATCCATATAGTTCCGAGATACGGTACGGAATTAGGATTCATTGACATCATTGGTAAAACAAGAGTTCTACCCGAAGGCTTAGATTCCGTGAAGAAAAAATTAACTCAGAATATTAGTAAATTTCTAACCAAAGAATTTTTTGAAAACTTCAAATAAGTAGCACGCTTAAAAACAAATTATAAATATATTAATAAAATAAGAAAAAAAATATTGAATATTTGACCCAAAATTTCCTATCGAGTAGCTTTGCGAATATCCGCAGCAGTCACGCGCTTGCGCTTGTCCGCTTTGGTTATCTTGATAGCTTCTTTTGTTGCCTCACTAGCTGCGCTCTCGAGATACCCGATAAGCTTATCTAGCGCGTCAGCCGCTACTAAATCAGCACCTTCTTTTTTCATTAGTCTTCGAATTGGTGCTTTCGCGATATAACTTTCAGATTTCTTTGCAGGAGCTTTCTTTTTAGCCATAATTTATTCCTCCACTATTTTTTTTTGTTTTAAATTGTTTTAATATAGATTTATAATTAATAATAACTACGAATTTCTATTATATAAATATTATGGTTCGGAACAATACTTTATGGAAGTGATATTAATTATTTATCATGGATCTAAAATTTACTAAATATTATTAGACCGACAAAATAGCACTATTAATTAAAATTTTTAATATTTATTAAATAGGAAATAAAATTTTTTTGATTATGAGATTTCACTAGAAATTGATTTTCAAAAACATATTTAATTTTTTACTTAAAATATTGAACCTTTATTAAAGATTTAATACCATGTAAAAATGCAAAATCGCAATTTCTTAATAAATTAGCATTCGAAATTTAAGAAGTCGTTTCTTTACCTTTCAGAGGTTTTATGTGCAAGAAATCAAATATTTAGCAAATGTGGGAATTTTACTAAGTTATCTTAGCTTTAATTTTTTTTTATTAAAAAGTATAAATTAAAATAATAGTGCTAAAATTAGTTATTTAATACGAAATAAAACGGATTAAGATTACTATCT
>JAGXOB010000061.1:3392-13487 GCA_019894735.1 Promethearchaeota archaeon
ATTAAAAAGTATAAATTAAAATAATAGTGCTAAAATTAGTTATTTAATACGAAATAAAACGGATTAAGATTACTATCTTGACGTATAGTCGCGATAATATAAAACTTGAAGAATCTGAAATAGAATACGCACTACAATCATTAGGATTTACGAAAAATGATTCAAAAGTTTTACTTGCTCTTGCTAAACATAAAATCTTGAGCCCCGCAGACATCGCCAAGTTTTCCGATGTTGACCGCGCAAGAGTGTACGATAGTCTTAATCGATTAATAGAAAAAGGATTTATTCAAAAAGAACCTGTGAAAAGGGGTGCTAATTATCAAATAATTCCTTTAGATAAAATTTTTAAAACAATTCGAGATAATTATAAAAAGAGAATAGAAGACACTTTAACGATAGAAAAAGCTATAATAGAATTAGAAATAGATCAAGAAGAGTCAGAACCCCGAGTATGGGCAATTAATTCTAGAGATAAAATTAGAAAAAAAGTAAAAGATTTAATTAGTTCTTCAGAGAGTAGGATTTATTTTATTATTACGCCTGACTTGTTGATAAAAGAATTAGGTGGGCATGAATGGATTTTAAAAGAAATTTGGAATAAAAAATTTTCTTCTGACATGGAGGTTGTAATTGCTTTGAAATATTCTGATGAATTAAAAGACGAAATAAAAAAACTTCTAAAAACATCCGTGAAAGTCCATTCTATTGAGGGTGACAACGTAATTCCCTTCGGTTTATTAATCGCAGATTATGGATTTTTGTTGACTACTCTTGATCAAGTAAAAGAAGCTCCGGAATATACATCAGGATTATGGTTAGAAAACGGTAAACAGAGTCAGATTATTGGTTATGAACATTTATTTAGACATTTTATAAGTTCCGAAACAAAGGAAATCAAGTTGACTCCGATAAAATCCCCATATCAATCTTAAAAAAATAAAAAGCAAAAAAAATTGAATGTTATAAAATAAAAGTTATGTCATATTATAATATTACTATGAATATAGGAGGAGGTTAAATAACTATTTCATACCGGGGGAAAGTAATACTTTGTGGGAATACCAATGTGGGAAAATCAAGTCTACTAGCTCGATATGTGGACGGGAATTTTAGCGAGGAGGCGACTCCAACGATAGGTGCAAACTTCCTCATTAAAGAGATCGAATTAAGTAGAATTGTTGATAAAGTTCAATTGGAAAAACCTGAATTGAAGGAAGACATTAAAGAAAAAGGCTTAAAACTCTATATGTGGGATATTGGAGGTCAACAAGACAAACTATTTAGCACAGAATATTATTTCGTCCAAGCAATAGGGGCTATGATAGTTTTCAACTTAAATGATTTATCATCGTTCCAAGATATTAACTTTTGGATTTCTAAGTTAAAAGAATTGAGCGGAGATGTTCCTTATGTCCTAGTAGGAAATAAAATGGATTTAGAAAGGAAAGTAGATAAATCTTTGATTGATTCTGAAGTAAAAAAGTTAGGAGTTCAATACTTCGAAACTTCCGCGAAGCTTAATCAAAACGTCGACGCAGCATTTGAAAGCTTATCTATTCAAATTTTGAATAACATGAAATAAGGGAAAAAAAACCTTAATTTTACTATATTTTAAATTCTATTTTTGCCTAAATTTCATTATGAGTATTCTTTTAATTCCTATCGCCCCTTTATCAAGAACGAAATCTCGCCTTAGAGATTGCTTTCCGAAAGAATTGCTCAAAGATTTAACTATAGCGATGTTCAAGGACTTGGCAACTAAAGTTGTAAATATTGATTGTTTTGATCAAAAAGTAGTGTATTGCCATGATAACGAGATTTTAGAATTAGCAGAAGGTTACGGGTTAGTAGGGATAAAAGAAAATCTAACAAAACCTCCAAAATCGTTTGATCATGTTATAAACGATCTCAACAACATAGCGATTAGTGAATTTAGCGCTCTTAATACAATTTTTACCTTCTTAGATGTCATCTTAATATCTGAAAAAAATTTTAAGGATATTAATAGTTTGATGGAATTGAATCAACTTGTAGTTTGCCCTGCTATTCATTCCGCGGGTATTTCTATATTTGGGAGAAGCCCCCCAGATATTATACCCTCACATTTTTCTGATCCAAATGTTCCTTCCTTCGTAGCGTTACTAAAGGATGCTCGGGAAAGAAACTTAAAATATTCTGTTTATGATTCTTTCCGAGCAGGGTTTGATATCGATATTAAGCAAGATTTATTATTGGGATTTGAATATCTTAAACTATTTAATCAAAACGACACTGAGACATTTAAATTTTTAAAGAATAATTTAAAATTAGCTTTACAAAAAAAAAATCTAAAGAATAACCGTCAATTTAAGATTAGCAAAACAAAATGAGGTTTTCTTAGAAACTAAAAGTTATATTGATTTTAACATCTTGATTTATAACTTTGGTAATTGAATATTGAATCTCTTCTCTTTCAGTTTTTAGAGAGGATAAGTATCTTAGATAGTCCTTGTTTTTTCTATCAAGATCGTGTTCTAAATGTTCTAATTTTACAGTATTTGAGGAAATTTTGTTTTTTATGTCCTCTCTCTGGACAGCTAATCCATTTTGTTCAATTCTTTTCTTTACATCATTAATTATGCTATTATGTTTTTTTATATCATCAATATCATCTTGAATTGATTTTTCATCAAAGATTGCGTTGATCTGCTGAACAGTTTTATCTCGTACATCAGTTTTAAGGTTCAATTTATTTTCTTCTAAGACATGTCTTAATTGAACGAGTAAGGCCAAAAATTTTGGTAAATCTCTACTTTCTTTCACTAAAGCGTTTATAGGATTTTTTAAAAAATCCTTTAAGAAATAAACATTGACATTGGGAATGTGCATTGTATCCTTTTCTAATTCAAATTTTAACTTTTTTAAGGCTTTTTTAAATCCGAATTGATTATTGATTTTCATTCTTAACTGAGCTAGATTTTCTTCCGCTTTATCTAGTTCTCCAAAGATTTCATTTTTTTCAATAGTTGTTAGAGCTTGAGTTAAATCTTCCTGTTCTTTTTGCCTTTCTTCTAACTCTTTTTCAAAATTTTCTAAATCAGCTTTAGCGTGTTCAATATTTTCTTTTAGAATAAATAATTTAGGGAGTTTTTTGAGTAGATATTCAGCATCCTTTAGTTCGGAATATTTTTTCCTTAAAAATTCATCCATAGCCTTTTGATTATTTCCTAATTTACGAGTTATATAACTTAACTCTTTTATCTCTGATTGCACTTGTTTTTGGAATTTAGGAACTGATTTTTTTGCAATGTCGTTGATGCTTGTAAAAAGTCTTTTTATGGAATTTACTAAATCATGCATCGCGTCGTAAGTAATTTCTTCATCAGGAATTTCAATCTCATCAATTTCCTTTCTAATTTTATCAGAAAAGAAGTGTAATGATTTAAGAGCTTTTTCTTCTATTTTTCCCTCTCCCGCTTCTAAAAAATGATCAGTACATACTTTAATTTCAAGTAGATTTTCTCGAATTTCGGAGATTTGCTTTTTAACAGCTTTTTTGACTTTATAAAATTTCGACTCAAGCTGTTTTTTATAAAAATCTTCGAATTCTTCTAATAAAATTTCAGTCATTTTCAGTTTAAATTTATTTTATGAGTTTATTAATTTTTTTCCATTCATATATTTTTGAAGGGCTTTTGGTATCGAAACTGAACCATCTTTATTTTGGTAATTTTCCAAAATGCAACAAATCGTTCGTTCTGTAGCAATTGCTGTGCAATTAAGTGTATGAGCAGTTTCTTTTTTTTGAGTAGAGCCCACTTTGCCTATCCGTACTTTTAATTTTCGTGCTTGATAATCCAAACAATTACTACACGAAACTAGTTCTCGATATATATTAGAAGCAGGAAACCATGCTTCAAGATCGTATTTCATGGCAGCGTTGTCATTTAATTCACCAGAGGCGATATTTACTACTCGGTAAGGAAGTTTTAATTCACTAAAAAGTTCTTCAGTATTTGATATTAGCTCCTCAAAAATGTTCCAAGAATTTTCAGGTTTACAAAAAACAAATTGCTCTACCTTTTCAAATTGATGTACTCTAAATATTCCTAATGTATCTTTTCCATGTGAGCCTGCTTCTCTTCTAAAACATGATGATACTCCTGCATATTTTAATGGAAGCGAATCAGGGTCTATAATTTCGTCATAATGATATGCTGCTAAAGTTTGTTCAGATGTAGCAATCATGAAAATATCTTCGTCTTCTATTTTATACAAAGTTTCTTCAAAATCTGCTAGTTCTGCTGCTGCTTTCATGATATCGCGTTTCATAAAAAATGGAGTCCACAAAGGTTTATAATTTTTGCTAATCAGTTTGTCCAATGCAAATCTAATTAGTGCTAAGTTAAGTAAAACGAGATCGCCCTTTAAATAATAAAACCTAGACCCTACAACCTCTGAAGCCTTTTTTATATCAGCTCCATTAATATCTTGAATTAAATTAACATGAGACAATGGTTGAAAATCAAATTCAGGGATTTTACCGAATTTTCTTATGATTAAATTACTCTCTTCTGTCTCACCAATTGGAACGGATTCGTGTAAATCATTTCCAATGGAATATCTATACTTTTCTCTTCTTTCTAAATATTCAACTTTTTTCTTTTCTAATTCATCAATTTTTTCTTTAATTAATTTTGATTGTAGTATCGCATTCTTAGCTTTATCACCTTCGCCTGATTTCTTGTATTTGCTAATTTGGCTAGATCCTTCATTTCTTTTCTGCCTTAAGTCTTGGATTTCTTGCAATACGCTTCTCCATAATTTATCAAATTCCAAAACCTTTTCAGCGCTTTTAGGATCTTTAAATCTTTTTTTTTCCGTTTTAATGATTTTATCTAGGTTAGTTCTGAATTCTTCGATGTCTCGCAATATTAACTCTCTGCAAAATATTAAATTTCTAATTTCTATTATAAACAATCATTAAATATTTTTATGAAAATAATGTATTTGTTAAAAAATAAAAGAATTATTCATGGTGAATTCTTTCAGAGATGGTTGCCCTCAAAAAAGCCACTTTGACTTTATCTTTATTGTATCCTACTTTATCGATAATACTCATAATTTTTATTCGATTTGCTTTTCCTTTCAACCCTTCTTGGGTCATAAATTCTCTGGCGAACTCTTCCTTTTTATTTTCTTCTTGCTCCACGATACTAGGGAAAAATGAAATCTCCATAAAAAACTTAATGAGATATAATTCGAGAAATTTTAGAAATTAATTTTAATGAAAAATTTGGACTAAATCGGTAACAAAATTTATTGCGATTGAAATTAACCAGAAAAAATAAATTAATTCAATAATTTCAAGACACAAAAGGGTTTTCTTAAAATACTAAACCAAAGTAAAAGCAATTATTTATTATGGTGATGTTTTAACTAAAGGTGAACTAATTGTCTGAAAAGCAGACCATTGATAAAATAAGAATAGGAGTATACGTGTGTAGATGAGGAGTTAATATTGGTGCTCACCTTGATTGCGATGCCGTTAGAGATTTTGTAGAACTATTACCTGATGTTGTTATAGCAAGAACAAATAATTTTACTTGTAGCGATCCTGGACAACAGATTATTAAAAATGATATCTTAGAATTAAGTTTGAATAGAATTGTAGTTGCTGCTTGCACGCCAAAAATACATGAACCAACTTATCGAGCCGTGTTAGTAGAAGCAGGTTTAAGCCCGTATTATTTCGAAATGGTAAACTTAAGAGAACACTGCTCTTTTGTTCATCAAGGAGATAAAGATAATGCAACAGAAAAAGCAAAACGTTTAGTTCGAGCTGGAATAAATAGAGCAAGAGAATTAGAAAGCGTTCCTTACAAAGAAATATCTATAGAGAGAGCCGCATTAGTTATTGGTGCGGGAATTGCTGGGATGAACGCAGCATTAGACTTAGCTGATCATGGGATACAAGTGTATTTGGTAGAAAAACAGGCTACGATTGGAGGAAAGATGGCTCAATTAGATCGAATTTATCCTACCGACGATTGTGGCATATGAGTTCTTGCTCCCATAATGGTAAACGCTTCAAAACATCCTAATATAGAATTATTCACTTATAGCGATATCATCGAATTTAGTGGTAATACTGGGGATTTTAATGTTAAGATCCGCAAAAATCCGCGATATGTTAACGAGAGCAATTGTACCGGGTGTGGTTTGTGCTCTTCTAAATGCCCAATAAAAGTTCCCAATGAATTTTACAGCGGAATCGGCGAGAGAAATGCGATCTATATTCCATTCCCCCAAGCAGTTCCTAAATACGCTGTAATGGATAAAAATATTTGTATCGATTGCAAAAATTGAGAACTAACATGTCCCGCAGAAGCTATTGATTTTGAGCAAGAACCCGAAATTGTTGAAGTAAAGGTTGGTGCAGTAATTGTTGCTACGGGTTATGATGAGTATCCGATAATCGAAACTAACGAATACAATTACGGGATTTATCCAAATGTTATTACTCAGATTGAATTAGAAAGCTTGTTAAGCCCAATAGGACCAACTGGGGGGCATATATATAGAATATCTGACGGAAAAACACCAAAAACTGTTGTAATGATCCAATGTGTTGGTTCTAGGTCTTTGAAAGCCAATCCCTATTGTTCTATGGTGTGTTGTAATGTCGCTCTCAAAAATGCTCAATTATTGAAGCAAGAATATCCGGAAATGGATGTAATCATATTTTACATTGACATTAGAACAACTGATAAAGGCAACGAGGAATATTATAGAAAAATAAGAGAAGCTGACGTTAGAATGATTCGGGGAAAAGTAGGCGAGATTAACGAAGATGAGGAACATAACTTAATGGTTCGAGCATATTCTTCCCTTACTGGTGAATTGAATAAAATAAAAGCAGATATGGTAGTTTTATCTACTGGTATGAATCCTTCTAAAGGAACTATGGAAGCTATTGAAGTATTAGGTTTAGGTAAAGGACCTAACGGCTTTTTAAGCGAGATTCATGGTTGTTTGAAGCCCCAAGAAACTAAAACCATGGGAATTTACATCTGTGGAAGCGCTGCAGGACCTAAAAACATTCCTTATTCCGTTTCTACAGCTCTAGCCGCTGCAAGTAAAGCTGCTGCTTTGCTCTCACATAAAACTATTAAGCAGGAATTAATTATAGCAGAAATTGATGAGAGTTTATGTATAGGTTGTCATAGATGCGAAAAATTATGTGATTATGGAGCAATAATTGTTGATAAAGACGAAATTGCGAAAGTGGACGAATTAAAATGTAAAGGATGTGGAGTGTGTATTTCTTCATGTCCAGCACGAGCAATAGATTTGAAATATTATAGAGATAGTCAATTTGAAGCTGAAATCAGAGGAATCGGAAATAGTGAAATTGAAGGGATAGCAAAAAATATTACAAAAATCGAAATTTAGAAAGATAAGAGAAGATAAAACATGACAGAAAATATAAAAGAGCGAAAAGTTATAGCTTTCGGATGCGAAAAATGAGGATATTCTGCCGCAGACCTAACGGGTACTATGAGAAAAACTTATTCTACTAATTTCCACTTAATCAGGGTAAAATGCACTGGAAGAATAGGAATACATTTAATTATGGAGAGTTTTCTAAATGGTGCTGATGGCGTAGCTATTATTTCTTGAAAAGAAGGTGAGTGTGAATTTGGAAACGGGAATATGAATACTTTCGAGCATGTAAAGTTTTTAAAGAAACTATTCAAACACTTAGGTCTAGCAGAAGAACGAATTCAACAGTACTTCTGCTCAGCAGCTGAAGTTGAAAAATTCATTAAATCTGTAGAAGATATCACTCACAAAGTAGAACTTCTCCCTCCTCTACAAAAATAAACAATTAATCCGAATTAGGATGATCCTTCTAAAAAAATTTAGTTAGGAGGTAACTACCTCACAGCATGAGTTTTCGGAGTTTAATATATAATAATAAAACAACCTAATGTTAAAAAAAATGAGTTCCAAGCTTATAAATACAAAGGAAGGCTTAAAAGATATAGCCGTTACTGTAGATTCGTACCGAATCCGCGTTTTAATAGATGCTAAACAAGAAATCTTAGATTCTGGTATCTATAACGAGGAACAATACGATCAGATATTATTCCAAATGTTCGATGAAGAACTTTTGAAATATAAACTTCTTAATTATTTATCTAACCCTGATTCTAACAATTTTAAGGCAATTAAAAAATTTTCAGAATTAAATTTTCTTGAAGTAAGAAAGACTTTAAGCTTGTTAGAATTGTTGAGAAACGAGAACCTTATCGAAGTGAACAAAATCTACGACACAATTGAAGGAGATGAAAACACTCCTGAATCAACTAAATTTAAGGATCTATTAATTGAAAAGTATGATGTCAATCCATCTAAAGTAAAATCAGTTTATGAACCTGTTAAAACTATATTTGAAACTCATAATTGCTCTGGATGTGGATTGTGTGTTGGGATATGTCCTGTAAACTGCTTAAATGTCTATAACGGATTTGGAAAAATTGACGAGGACAAGTGTATTAAGTGCGGTCTTTGCTATTTTGTATGTCCTCGTAGTTATCTACCTATTAGTGTTTTAAACATGGTCCAAGATAAATCTTCAGATATTAAGAATTATTCTCAAGTTGGCCATTACTTAGAAGCTTATTCTGCACGAACCAAATTAAAGGATATTTCTGACGTTTGTCAAGATGGAGGAATCACAAGTACTTGTTTGCATTTTCTATTTGACTCTAAAACCATTGATTTAGCACTAGGTGCAAAAATGAGTAATACTCCGTGGAGACCCGAACCAATTATCCTTAAGAGTAAAGAAGATATCCTTTCAACAACAGGAACCAAATATGTAAACAACCCTAGTTTAGGAGTATTAAACGAACTTAATAAAAAGCATTCAAATTTAGCGGTTGTTGGAGTTCCATGCATGATGCAAGCATTACTAAAATCAACAGTTTACAACATTGGAATACCTTCGCTAAACCAAATCAAATATCGTATAGGTATCTTCTGCATGGAATCCTTCTCCTATGAATCATTGTTAAAAATCTGCGAACTTCTAAAAGTAGATGTAAAGGATGTAAAAAAGACTGATATTAATAAAGGTAAGTTTTTCGTTTATACTACCTCTGGTGAAGAATTAACCGTTCCAATTAAGGAGATTGGTCATTTAGCACGGGAAGATTGCGAAGTTTGTTTTGATCTAACTTCTGAATCTGCTGATATTTCAATTGGTTCAATAGGATCCCCCTCAGGGTGGAACACTGTTCTTATAAGAACTGAAACGGGAAGGGAACTCTATAACAAGCTGATTGAAAACGATTTGATTGAATCAAAAGCGTTAGCAGATGTTAAACCCGGATTGCCACTCCTCGAAAAGATCGCGAAATCTAAAAGAAATAAATGCACTAAACATATCGATAAAAAAAAAGATGAAAATGTAAGGTCCCCTCAATATTAAATGATAATTTAGCTCTATTTTTTTCGCGTTTATACCTTCTTTCTTTCTAAACCAAAAAATTAATATTAAATTTTATATTAAGAATTATATCTTTAAGTAATAAATTGTCATTACAATGAGTTTAACTACAAGACCAAGCAACTTTCGAGAAAAAGTTTTTTTTAGAAAACTCAGATCGCAAGTGGATGGGAATGCTAAAGTAGAATATGGCCTAACTCAAATAAGAGGAATTGGAAAAAGATTCGCTCAAGCAATAGTTATGATAGCAGAAATCAATCCTGACGTGAGAATTGGAGCTATTCCTGAAAAAGATTTGAATAGAATTGAAGAAATCATTCTAGATCCGGTAACAAATGGAATACCAGCTTGGATGGTTAACCGTAAGAACGACTTAATTACGGGGGAGAATCTGCACATCATTGGAAACAAGCTCGAATTATCTGTAAAACGAGACATCGATAGAATGAAACGAATCAGAAGTTATAAAGGCGTCCGACATCATCAAGGATTGAAAGTAAGAGGTCAAAGAACTAAAAGCACTGGACGACACGGACTAGTCGTTGGTGTAATAAGAAAAAAGAAAGGCCAACCGTAAGGTGATGCAAAATCGGAGATCC
>JAGXOB010000062.1 GCA_019894735.1 Promethearchaeota archaeon
TACTAACATCTCGGGTTCTTTAATATGTGGGAATTTTTCCCGCGCCCAGTCTCTATAAGTTTTTACCGCCATTAAAAGACTTTCTGTTCCACCCGATGTCATACTTCCGCAACACCTATTATCTCCTCCAAACAAGTCGACTGCCATGGAAATCACTTCTGTTTCAAACTTTTTTAAACTTGGAAAAGCCATAGGACTAAGGGCGTTCTTTGAAAAAAACATGTTAGAAGCTTTTTTTAACATTTCTGTGTGTTCTTCCGAAGCGTGATACACGAGGCTCCATACCTTCCCATCCTTCCAATTTATGTCGTCTTCCCTTATTTCTTCCATTTTTTTGAGAATTTCTTTTTCAGAGATTCCATTATCTGGTAATACTACTTTAGGTCTAGCCATTAATTTTCACTAAATATAATTTGATATTTGAGTATCTAAATTAATTCTCGCATATTAAATCTACTTGAAATCATTAAGATGAGATAAAACGCTTAAAAATAAGATTTTTACAGGATTAATGTAATACCTTAGAAGCAGCTTTAAGTTTATTTAACCCCGATTGGTATTCCGAACACATTTTGTAATTAGGAAAGTCACAAACTTCATTAGCTTTTGGGAGATGACAGGAACGTGTAAAAGGGCACGATAACAACGATTGTTCTCTTGGTTCGAGTTCTATATCCATTTTATACCTCCTCCTTAAAAAAGAGTAACCTTTCTTTTTCGATAGTAATTAAGAATTTGGTATTTTTAAATGTGACTATAATCTTTAATTTCCTTAACGGTCTATTGATATAGTTAAATGTTCGTTTATATAAATGATAAAATCCATCGCAAATTTTATTTTTATTCTTAAAAAGCTTAATTCGCAATTGAAATCGTTCTTATTAACTACATATGGCACATATAATTAAATAAGGACTGACTAATCTTATAATAATACGATTACTCATTGAGAAAAATTGCTTTTAAATCGATGAATGAGAACATATGTTTAATACTTAAGGATCAAACAGTATTTTTTAAATCTGCTGAAGATATGTCTGAATTAGAAGACGAATCGATTGATGTTATTATTACTTCTCCACCATATAATCGGGGAAAAGTCTATACTTCCGATAATGGCGAGATTCACGACGATAAAATGGAAGAAAGTGAATATCTATCGTTTTTATCTAAAATTTGGAAAGAATGCTATAGAGTGGCCAAGAGAAGTGCTATTTTTTTTCTTAATATTGGTGATTCTGCTTTAGATCAAGGTAAATCAGAGAAAGTAGCGACATCCGTAGAACACGCATTTTGGCAACGAATTCAAGACATAATTTGGGTTAAATCTTTTCTTGGAAAAGGACACTATACCCCCTCAGGAGGGGACCGGCGATTAAATAACCTCTGGGAACACGTATATCTTTTTGTAAAGGATAGGAATGAGTATAAGCTAGATCCAAAAGCAATTGGAATACCCTACACAGATAAATCGAACATTGGTAGATATTCCGACACGGATTTAAGAGATCCCGGTAATGTGTGGTTAATTCCCTATGTCAAAACGACGGGAGCAACGATTAAAAAAGGTCACGAGGCTCCATTCCCAATTGGTCTCCCTTATAAATGTATAAAGCTAGTTCCTGATGTTAAAACGGTTTTAGACCCATTTGGGGGAACTTGTTCAACGTTAGCAGCATGCTTAAAATTAGGCGTAAAAGGGTATGCTTACGAAAAATACCCTCGCGTTGAAGTTATTAAATCGAGGATCCTCGAAGGGGAAGAATTTCAAGAAACCGAAGAAAATCTAATACCTCATTTAGAGCTATCCTTAAAATTAGTAAATGATTTGTTATCAGACTCATCAATAATATTACCAGTAATAAAGTCTAAAGCTGAATATAATAATCTTAATATATTGAATGAAGTCTTAAATAATCTAAATATTGACAACCCATTTAAGAGAAGCCTAGAAAAAAGAATCCTTCTTTTTAAAGAGTCGTTAAATAAAAAGACGGAGCAAGAAATAAAGTATCGTCAGACAAGATTAGATTCTGAGTTATAAGCATTTAGAAAAATATTTCTTTTAATTTTTAATAATCTTTTGTATCGTTTTTTTAATGAAAAATAATCGTAAATTATAATTGGGCAAAATTTACATTATAATCATGGTGCAAAAAATTATTCCACCTCAAGAAAAGCCAGCAGACGAGAAAGGATATTTTGAAATTTTGAGTAAAGCCGTGTTTAATGCAGGTTTTTCATATCAAGTGGTAAATACAAAATGGGAAGGAACTAAAGAAGTTTTTAAAGAATTCGATCCTAAAATTATTTCGAATTGGACTAATGACGAAATTTTTGATGCGTTAGAATCACCTAAAATAATACGGAATGGAAAGAAAGTAAAAGCAATAGTATCTAACGCTAAAGTCTTTCTTGAGCTAACTGAGAGGAACGGGTCTTTTGAAAATTATTTGAAATCCTTTAGAAATAAATCTTACGAAGAAAAGCAACAAATTATTGCAAAACAATTTAAGTGGCTTGGTCCAACTGGAGCACATTTTTTTCTATGGTCGATCGGAGAAGACGTACCTCCCTGCGAAGCGGTGATCATGTAAAGCAGAGCACTATTTTTCAGAAATTTTCTTCAACCATTAGAAGATTTTGCATTCCCTTTGAAAATCCAAGTAAAATTAGTTTGATTTAAAAAAAAATATTAAGTTGATTGTTTCTCTGGGGGTCTTTTGAATAATATTGCTGTTATGATATTTATGATACAACTTATTCCCCAATAAACAAAGAGTGTAAATTCTAATCCAGTAAATACGATTCGAAATCCAGGAGATAAGAGAAGTATTGCTATAGGGACAATTGCGAGAGTAATTAGACCCGTTCGAGCTGTCATTCTTCCCCTTCTCAGACTATATCTGGTTAAGTCCTTTCGGATGTATTCAAGTGTGATGAGCAAGAATATGAGATAAATAGGAGCCACCACAAGGGTAATTACGATCACTTCTAAGGAGTACCAAGGTATTTGGAATAAACTGACGACTATAGGAATAAAACTAGCCCAGCAGAGATATATTAGCGTTTTTTTTTCTGTAATAATTCCATCCCTCTATAATTTAGTATTAATACTTAGATAGAAATCAACTTATATTTAAATCTGACTGCATTGTAAAAAATTAGTTCAATAATAAACAAAACATTACCAAAATTTTTAAGAAGAACAAAAAGCTATACTGAATGAAGATTTATATTAAAATCTACGACATAAGCTTTACTAAATGAGCTTTATCACAATTAAGGATTCGACTTATAATGACAGGATTTGCTTATGAACCGGCAGAATTTAACACAATAGTTACGATGTTAGGGTGTTTATGTGCAACAGTGCAAGCAGCGACGGGATATTATGCGGGTTACAAGAAGAAGAAGGTAGTATTACTAAAAACAAACGATATATTGTTTAGATCTCACAGGGCTTTTGGTGGATTTGCAACAGTTTTATACTTTTTGGGTCTATTTGCAGGGCTTACAGGGTATCTTGGAACTATCTTTTTTGGAGAACCGCCTTTTGAAATACTTAGTTTTAGTTTTAACTTTCATTTTTGGCCTAGTTTTGCAATTGCAGTCATAGTTATAATGAAGACTTATCTATCATATTTCAACAAGCCATTAATCTATAAAATGTATAGTTGGTTAGGAGTTGCCACGTATATTGCCTGGTCTTTTAATTGGATTAGTTCTGCCATTTCTTATTACTTAAGAACATTGCCATCAAATCCACAACATGATCCTCCCACGTACTTGCTACCAATTGAATTGTTATGGCTTCAGATAATTCTCCCCTTCATAATAGGAGTGATAATAGGTTATATTATAATCAGAAAAGCAGATAAAAGAGAAAAATAGATTTTTACTTTATAAGGCATACTTTTTTAAAATCTACTTTAATGTAATACTTTAATTAAATCAGAGGTGATTTTATGCCAAGATTAGTTCACTTTGAAATGAATGTAAAAGATATAGATAAGACAATAGCATTTTATGAAAGTGTTTTTGGTTGGAAGTTCCAAAAATGGGACGGTCCCATAGATTATTGGCTCATTATGACGGGCGACGAAAAAGAACCGGGAATCGATGGAGGTTTAGGTTACGAAGAGGAGGGATTCCCGAAAGTGGTAAATACGATCGATGTTGATGACATCGGTGATATTATTAAAAAACTTAAAATTAACGGCGGTGAAATAGTACGTCCAAAGCACGCTGTACCAGGTGTGGGTTGGATGGCTTACTTTAAAGACTCTGAAGGTGTTATGTCCGGAATTATGCAAAACGATCCTAATGCTAAATAATATTTTTTATTTTATACCTAACCTTTCTTTTTCTAAGTTGACAAGCTCTCTTCTTAAAATTTTACCAGAGCCTGATTTTGGGATTTCATCAACGAACTCAATCTCTCGAATCTTTTTGTAGGCAGAAATTCTTTCAGCGACCCAATCTATAATTTCCTGTTCTAAGACTTTACCTTTAGATTCTGATTTTAAAATAATGAACGCTTTTGGAATTTCACCAACATCCAGTTCTGTGGATGGTTTGCCAATAACGGCAGCGTCAGAAACGTGAGGATTATTAAAGAGTAAGTCTTCAAGTTCAGCAGGTGCGATGCTCCAACCTTTATATTTAATCATTTCTTTGATCCTATCGAGGAGATGTTCGTATTCTTCATCGTCTATGTAAGCCATATCTCCCGTTCTTAACCATTTTTCACCGGTTTTAGGATCTGTCCAAAAAGCATCTTCAGTAGCCTCTGGTCGGTTCCAGTAGCCTTTCATAACTTGAGGGCCCTTTATAACTAGCTCACCAATATCTCCGCGTTTCGGTAGTTCTTCACCTGTTTCTAAGTCGATAATCTTATGATATGTGTCAGGAATTAAAGTTCCTTGGGATTCCATCTTAGGTCGAGACATAGGATTAACGGCAACAACAGGGGAAGCTTCAGTTAAACCCCACCCATGTTGGATGGTTACATTTTTAGCGTTACACTTCTTTTTTGCTAAATCGTAAAATCTCTCAAGAAGTTCGAGCGGAATAGGGGCTCCACCATTGTTAACAACCTTAAGATCTTCCCAATCGTATTCTCTAACACCTGGTTCTTCGAGGTGTCGAACTACCGCGAGAAATATTGGGGGGACACATAGACTATAGGTAACTCTATATTTTTCTAACAACTCAGAATACTCTTTCACTTCGAATCGAGGTGTTACAACTTGCGACGCGCCTAACCAAATTGCTTGGTTCATACACACATTAAGACCATAGATATGGTAAAGCGGAAGCACAGTCATGGCGATATCAAAATCGCTTAACTCGTACACTATACCTCCTTGGATTGCATTTGAAACAATATTGTAGTGCGTGAGCATTGTTCCTTTTGGTAAGCCTGTAGTTCCACTGGTGTACATTAATGCTGCGAGGTCTTCTTTAGGATTGAACTGATATTCTGGAGGATCCGGATTTGTGCTTTTCATAAGTCCTGTCCATCCAATGGTCCCCTCCGGTAACTTTAGATTCTCTTTATTATCTTCTGATTCCAGTATTATGAAGGTTTTAAGGTTAGTTTTTTCTTTGACTGCAGCTACAATTGGATATAATGGCTCGTAAACTATTATAGTTTCAGCTCCAGAATCGTTAGCTTCGTATTTGACCTCAATTTCTTTGAATAAAGGATTCATAGGGACCAAAGTTGCTCCAGCCTTCTCTAACCCATAAAAAGCGATTTCCCATTCGATTGAATTGTGGGCATAAAGAGCAACTCTATCACCTTTTTTCACTCCTAAGTTTTTTAATGCTGTAGCGAATATATCTACTTGTTCTTGAAATTGTTTGAAAGTCACTTCCCTAGGGTAAAGAAATGCGAGTTTATCAGGAAATCTTTCAGCTGTGCTTTCTAAAACTTTATGTATAGGAATTATGGGATAATGAAGGTGACCTCTTTTGTATTTGACCAATTATTACACCACTTGGGTAATTTTAAAGTATTTCAGATAGGATTGTATTATTTTTAATATAATTCATTCCATTTTTAATGAAATGCATTTATTTTATTTATATAAAAGTTTAATGCAAATAATTACCGTTTTATTATTAATCTAATTAAGAACATATTTTCACAAGACAATGGAGAATGTCAAACTCTTAACGGGTCAACCTGGTGAACAATTTTTTCTACTAGGGAACGAAGCAATTGTTCGAGGTGCCTTGGAAAGTGGTATAAATGTCTATACTTATTATCCAGGTACACCCAGTTCTGAAGTAGGAGAGATATTTACTACTATTTTTAAGACTTTAAGAATGAATTGGGTAGAAAGTAGCATTAACGAAAAAGTCGCAATTGAAATTGCAGGAGCTGCTTACGCTCGAGGTGCAAAAGCTATGGTCGGGATGAAAAATGTTGGGTTGAACGTTGCTTCAGATGCCTTCTTCGCTCTTGCTACTACTCGGCCTAAAAATATAAATTCCGCAATGGTTGTTTTAGTTGCTGACGATCCACAACAATACTCAAGTGCTGTTGAAATGGACTCTAGATACTACTTAAAGCTATTAAAAATACCCTCTTTAGAACCTAGTAATCCTCAAGAATGTTTGGAGTATACGAAATATGCGTTCGAAATTTCAAGGGAATTAAAGATACCTGTCATTCTAAGGTTGGTAACTATGGTAGCTCACGCAAGGAGCAATGTTAAAATAGGAGAAATTATTCAATCTGAAATTGACGATAGGTTTGATTTATCGCCGGAGGTAAATGTAGCTTCAAGACTCTATTTCTTAGATTTGAAACAAGATCAGATCTATAATAGGATGAATCAAGCTTTATTGATGTCAGAAAATAGTTCTTTAAATAGAGTCGAATATAAGGATAGTTCAAATGATTTCAATTTAGGAATTATTACAAGTGGGGTATCTTATTCTTATATACTTGAAGCTTTAGAATTTCTTAACATAAAAGCACCTGTTCTTAAGCTCGGTTTCATAAACCCTCTTCCTGAAAGAAAAATCGTTGCGTTCCTTAAACAGTTTAGACAAGTATTTATTGTAGAAGAAAATGACGCGTACATCGAAACAGAAGTTTTAGCGATCGCTCAAAAGAATGGCATTCAAACAAAAATACATGGAAAAGATCCATTTTCTTATTCGAAAGAAAGTTCAATATTAAGTTTTGTTGGGGAATTAACCCCGACTGAAGTAGCTCTTGCCTTAACAAAAATAACGAATGTAAAACCTAAAATTAATCTAGATCAAATCAAGAATAAAAAATACGAAACAGTTAGAAGGAAGCCTATGTTATGTCCTGGCTGTCCTTACGGTACAGTTGGATACGCTTTAAAAAAAGCGGTTACGAAATTAAAATCGGACTTAGGTAAAAATATTTACTTTTATCAAGATATTGGGTGTTATACACTTCTATCTTTCCCACCGTACTCTTTTGCTAATGTGAAGTACTGTATGGGATCGAGTATCGCTCTAGCTCAAGGAGTTGCTCATACTGACGACAGTTTGAATATTGCAATTATTGGGGATGGCACTTTTTTTCATTCTGGAATACCAGCACTATTAAACGGGATTCACAATAAAGCCCCAATTTTAGTATTAATATTAGATAATGGTTGGATCGGAATGACCGGGCAACAACCTCATCCAGGAAGTGATACTCGCTACTATCAAGAGGGGAACTCTAAGAAAAAAATAAATTTAGAAAAGTTTTTACTCGGAACTGGAGCTAATATTAGTGTAATAAAGCGTCGAGAAGGCAATAATGAAAAATATCATGATAGATTGAAGGATTTAATTTATGAAAAAAGTAGGGATATCTTAGAAAATCGAGACATACACGTTATTGTAATTGAAGACGAATGTATCCAAAAATTTAACCAAAGAAACACACTAGAAATATGGCAAGTAGATGAGGGATTATGTACCAATTGTGGTGAGTGTTATAATCAATTTAACTGTTCCGCGTTAATCAAAAGAGACGATAAAGCCCATATTAATTCGAGCGAGTGCTTAGGGTGTGGTATTTGCGAAATCCTATGTCCTAACAACGCAATATCAGGAGGAGATTAAGACGAAAACTAATAACTATACAATTGTAATTACTGGTTTAGGGGGACAAGGTTTAATTAGGTTTTTACAAATTTTAGGAGATGTATTGATGCGAAAAGGATACAAGGTAATAACTTCCGAAAAACATGGTCTAAGTCAGAGAGGAGGAAAGGTAACATGTTTCCTCCGTTTTGGAGAAAATTACGTATCCCCTATACCTATTATTGGATCAGCAGATATGATAATTGCAACCGAAAAAGCCTGTATTTTAGATGTATTAAAATTTGCAAAACCTGATCGAAGTTCTAAGTTAATCATAGCAACTTATGAGAAAGAACCTCAAAGTGGTGCTTATGCTTTAGAAGAATATTTAGTAAAAGTTCTTAATGAGAATTCGAACCATATTTACTTTGTTTCTGTAACGGAAATCGTTGCAAAATTTACGAATCTAAAAATTATTAATACGATTATTGCAGGATACATTTTAAGATTTTTACCTATTACCGAAGAAAATATTAAAGAATCAATAGGTCACCATTTTAAAAAAGATCTATCGGTCCTAAATCAGAAAGCACTCGAAGAAGGAATCAAATTAAAATAAAAGATTTTCAGATTAAACCTCACAAGCACTACAAATGTGGAGATTTCCGTTATTCTCTTTAATTTCTTCTACGATTTCTTTAAAAACGCCTTTATAATATTCTTTTGGACTCTTTTTTAGCATCCCTATATTTTCTTTCAGCCAAATCCTTTCTTTTAACGATTTAATTTTTATTACCTCCTAAAAGTATTGATAATCGAATTTTCCATATGAACCTAATTAAACTATCACGAGGTATTAAATAAAGGAAAATGGTAAAAATATGAACTATGAGCTTGAAGAAAAAGGATTTTACATCAAAATTGGTTCGATCTTTATTAATTGGAATTGAAACTTTGCTATTTTTAGATTTGCAGAATAAATTTTTGTGAATATGGGTTTAGAGCTTTTTTAAATGTCGTCTAAATTAATATCGTCATAAGTTTAATAATTATAAAACTCTTGGAACATGTTCACAACTAAAAATATATGGTCTTCTATTTTTAATTGAATTAAAAGCTAAACCTAAAATTAAAGTGAAGAAATGTGAGTGTGGAAGCGTATCTTAACAAAGGGATTAAAGAAATTATAACGGAATTTCCTGAAGTGGAGGAGATTTTAGAAGAATTTGAAATTGGTTGTGGTACATGTGGGGAAGGTTTGTGTCTATTGAAAGATATTGTAGAGATTCATTATATGGAAGAAAATACAGAAGCAGAATTGATGACGAGAATATTAAATGCTATTTTTCCTGATAAGAATGTAGAGTTTCCTAAGAGAAAAAGAAAAACGACAGGTCTGAGAGAATTTAACTATTCACCTCCTATGAAAAAGATGGTAGACGAGCATGTTCTTATAAAAAGATGGTTGGCATTACTGCCTAAAGTAATTGAAAACTTAGATCTAGAGACAGAAGAAGGTTTGCAACTTATTAATAGAGGGATTGATTTTATTCGAAACTTCGCAGATAAATATCATCACGCGAAAGAAGAAGATGAAACATTTAAGTATTTTGACGAAAATTTTGAAATGATCAAAGTTATACGTAGAGATCACGTAAAAGTTCGTGAACATGTGAAAGCAATGCTCCTAGCGATCGAAAGAAAAGATAAAAAAACTTTAACTGAACACATCGTTTCTTACAGTCAAATTTTACCTGAGCATATAAAAAAGGAAGACGAAATTCTATTCCCTTGGATGGATAGAAAACTTACTACAAATCAAATTGGTCAGCTATATTCGAGGTTTAGCGAAATTGACACGGAATACGGAGATGCTCCAATGAGACATAGAACCTTTATCGAGGAATTAGAAAAAAAAATTTGTTGAAATATTACTCTTCTCTCTTTGGTTTTTAAATATCTTACTTACTATATCTCATCATTAACCAGATATCGTTGTCAGAATCAGGTGAAGATATGTGTTCGAGAACTTCAAATCCAAAATGTTCGTACAATGAAACATTTCTTTCGGGACTTTCTAGATAACAGGGTAATCGCTGATTATCGGCTTTAGCAAGCATTGGTTTCAATAGAACACCTGCCCAACCCTTTCCTTGATGATCTGGGTCAACAGCAATATTATAGAGGTAGAGATGGGGAAAGTTCGCATATTCTTTGTGTTTGTTTTTTGCTAACTTATCGTAGCGCAAAAGTTCATTTCGTACGTCTTTCCCGGCTCTAATTATGACGGGGAGCATCCCCAATCGTACGTATTTCCAAATCGGAATTTTAACTTTGTTATGTGGGAGCCAAGCTGCAACACCTTCTAAATTTTGAGATGTAGCATATACCGCACCAAATTTTAGAGAATATCTTAAAGTCATACCCATTGTTACTATCAGATTTTTCATTCTTTTAGAGGGATCTATAGAGAGCGAAGAAAAGTCGTCTGCTGCAAAATATGCTTTAGCGGCAATCCTACTTGCTAATTTTATATTTGTTTTTGTCAACCGATACAAAGAATTCAAATCGTTAAACACGATTAGTCTAATTGTTGCTTGCTATTTATTTTTATGATTAAAGAGTTCTAATCTCTAAATGAACTTTCATTTTTTTTCTGCGAGAGAGATAAGCTAATATTAATAAGGCAGTGGATCCTAAAACTATGAGGAATATAAAGACTCCATATATGTTAATTTCTGCTATAAAACCCGCAGCAATGGGCGTTAATCCGAAGCCAATCCCTTTGAGTATTTCATTGAATGTAGAATATTTTTTAGTGTTTTCAGCAGCACCATAATCAATCATAATTTTTAAAGAAGTACCTTGAATTAATCCAACGAAAAGTCCTATAGTCGCGCTTATTATAGAGATATAAATTAAATCTTGAACAATAATGATTACTATGGAGCTAAGAAGTAACATTATAATGCTACCAAATACGGATTTTTTTTTATTGGAGAATTTCATCGAATTACTCCAAGTTAATCCGATTAATTGGCCAACCTGCATTGAAAGCTGGATGAGATAAGTAAAATATGAAGGACTACCAGATGATTTGAGAAATACGGGATAACTAAACCGAAATACAGATTTTGAGGCGGCATAAATTAATAAAGCTACCCATGAGAATAAAATTGGATAAGCGATCATCTTATTGTTTGAATTTTGTTGGTTTTGAGGTTTTGTACTACTCTTCAGCTTTAATTCATTATTTTTATTAATAAAATTCTTATTTATATGGTTTAATTCTGATTCTTTTTTAAGAAATAGACTAAAAAGTGGCAAAGAAAATGCAGTTACAAACGCAAAAGTCATAGCGACATACTCGTCTAAAGAAAAAGCCCAGATATAACCAACTAAAAGCCCTGAAATAAAACCAAGATTCCAGGAGAAATTAAAATGTCTGAAATTTTTATTGGATTTATCGTCACTACTAACACTCTGCCATCTACTTAGTAGATTATAGCAATTAGGCCAGAATACTCCTAACAATAATCCACTTAGAACACGAATAGAGATAAGATAAAAAGGATCAAAATATAACATCTGAGCGCCTACTAGGAGAGGAGTGCAAATTGCAGATAATATAATCGAATTTCGAATTCCTATTTTTTTTGTAATAAGGTGACCAAGAATAGGACCAAAGATATAAGCAATTAGAGGGGCAGAACTTATTATTCCTAACATACTCTCGCTCACACCTTGGTCAAAATAGATGTAATTTTGAAATGCTCTTTCAAAAATGGATATAAAAAATAACCGACAAAACGAAATCATAAAAATTGGCCAAGCACGATAAGAAAATAGATTTTCACATTTATCCGCGTCTCCAACTTGAATGGAGGGTATATCTTCAGTAATCCCCAAATTTGTTACCTAATCCACTTATTAGGAAATAGAGCAGTGAATATCTCAAATACTTTTTCGATTAGTATAAATTTATTAACAAAATGTTACATAATTTATCTGAAATTAATTCACAATTTTATATGATTAAAAATGAACGTAAAAGATATTAAAGGTCTCACCGATTTTACTTCGGGTAAATTCTTAGGGTACGTCTTATGGAAACAGTCTGACGGTTTTCACTTGAGATGGACAACTAAAGGGAAAAAAGAAAATGATTTCCAAGGAAAGATAACATTTCAGGCTAAAGTTTTAATTACCAAAAAACTTAAACTAGAATCTAAAGATAAAATCAAGAAGACTGGAAGTAAAGCAATTGAGTGGAATACGTCGGTAAAAGGGGATATGGACGGATTAGATTTCCTCACTCCGGGTAGTTTTGAAGTAGAACTCCGAATTGACAACAAAAAAGTTAAACCAAAAATCATATTTCTAGGACCTCAAATGATTCAACCTGATAGCAATCCCTTTACAATAACTCAAGAAACTAATGATGAAAAAAATCAATCTAAAGAAGCAGTAACAAGCAAAACACCAGAGCCTGAACCAGTATACGAACCTATGCCAGAACCTGAGATTGAACCAGAATATGAATCTATGCCTGAGCCTGAATCAATATATGAACCTACACCAGAACCTGAGCTTGAACCAGAATACGAACATATACCAGAGCCTGAGCCTGAATCAATATATGAACCTACACCAGAGCCTGAGCCTGAATCAATATATGAACCTACACCAGAGCCTGAGCTTGAATCAGAATACGAACCTATGCCAGAGCCAGAACTTGAACCAGTATACGAACCTATGCCAAAACCAGAACTTGAACCAGTATACGAACCTATGCCAAAACCAGAACTTGAACCAGTTTACGAACATATACCAGAGCCAGAGATTGAACCAGAATACGAATCTATGCCAGAGCCAGAACTTGAACCAGTATACGAATCTATGCCAGAGCCAGAACTTGAACCAGTATACGAACCTATGCCAGAGCCAGAACTTGAACCAGTATACG